>NZ_CAUQPH010000040.1:0-29540 GCF_963519925.1 uncultured Stenotrophomonas sp.
GTGCCGGGGCGGCGGCCAGCGCGGGCGGTGCAGGCGGTACCGGCGGTACCGCCGCGACCAGCCGCAGCGGGGCAACGCCGACCAGTACGAACACGGCCGTCACCGCCACCGATACCGCGCGCGGCAGCGAGCCGGTCTGTTGCAGGGTCAGCAGCCGACGCTTCAGGCTGCGGAAGTTCGGCGATGCACTGGCCACGCCTACCGCCGGACGCGGCGCCACGCCCAGCTGCACCAGCAGGCGGCCATAGTCATGGCGGCAGTGGCCATGCCCTGCCACCACGGCGCTGTCGCAGGCCTCTTCGCGCGCCAGCGCGTACTCGCGTGCCGCCAGGTGTACCAGAGGGTGGAAGAACAGCAGGTGCTGCGCCAACGCGGGCAGCAGCCCCCACCACAGGTCGCGGCGTTGCAGATGCACCAGTTCATGGGTCAGCGCCATGTCCAGATCATCCGCCGCCATCGCCGGCAGCTCGCGAGCCGGCAGCAGCAGCACCGGATTCCATGGGCCGATCAGCTGCGGCGAGGTGATCTGCGCGGACATCTTCAGCTGCGGCGCGCGTGCCAGTCCATGCGCTTCTGCAGCCAGCTGCAGCGCCTGCTGCAGGTTGGAATCCGTGCACGCCACGGCACTGCGCACCAGCGCGCGGCTCTGCCGATACGCGCGCAGGCTGTGCAGCAGCATCACCAGCACACCGGCGGCCCACAGCGCGAACAGCGCCGTCTGCCAGGACAGCGTGGGCATCAGCGCGGTCGTGGCCGCTGGCGGCGCCACGTCGACCATCACCCCGGTCAGTTCCATCTGCACCGGCACCATCGGCTGCGCAGCCATCGTGGCGGTGTCGATGCCCGGCGCGGGTAGCACGGCGAGTTCCAGCGGACTGCTCCAGACCAGCCCCAGCACTGCCTGCAGCGCAACCAGCCACCACAGCCGGCAGCGCGTGGCTGCGGGCAGGCGCGGCAGCAGCCGGCACACGCCCCACACCAGGGCAACCAGCACCGCACTCTGCACGGAGGTCCAGGCCAGGCGAGTCAGCAGTTCCATCATCGTGGTATCCATGGCTCAGCCCTCCCGCTTGCGCGACTGCAGCTGCGCGACCAGCGCTTCCAGCTCGGCCAGTTCGCTGTCGCTGACGTCGGCCTTGTGCGACATGAAAGCCACGAATGGCGACACCGACCCCTGCAGGGTCTTCTCCACGAAGCTGGCCACCGCCCCCTGGACCACGCTGTCCTGTTCGCCGGTGGCCGAGTAGCGGTACACGCCCTCGACCTGCTGGCGCTGCAGGTAAGACTTGCCGCGCAGGCGTTCCATCATGGTCAGCACGGTGGAGCGGGCCAGACCACGCTCCTCGCCGAAGCCGGCCGCCACTTCCCCGACGCTGGCGTCGTCCTGTTCCGCTATGTACTGCAGCAGGGCCAGTTCCTGGTCCCCAATGGTCTTGCCGCGCATGGCACACTCCGTTGACTACACGTGTAGCCACGGTGCCAGTGACTACAGTTGTCGTCAAGTGCCGGAGGGCGGAAGCCGACGAACGGTAGAAGGCGGTCACGACCAACGGTCGCGACCTACTTGGTTGGTCTGGATTACCCGCGCGGGCCGCCCATTACCGGCAGGATGACGCCGCTGATGTAGCTGGCGGTAATCGGGGAGGCCAGGAACACATACGCCGGCGACAGTTCCTCCGGCTGCGCGGGGCGGCCCATGTCGCTGTCCTTGCCGAATTCGGCCACGTCCGGTGCCTGCTTGTCGGCCGGGTTGAGCGGCGTCCACACCGGTCCCGGTGCGACCGCGTTGACCCGGATGCCGCGTGGCAGCAGCTGGCTGGCCAGTGCCTTGGTAAAGGCGTGGATGGCGCCCTTGGTGGCGGAATAGTCGATCAGCGCCTTGCTGCCGAACAGGCCGGTCTCCGAGCCGCTGTTGATGATGCAGCCGCCTTCCTGCAGGTGCGGCAGCACCGCACGCGCCATCTGGATGTAGCCGCCGATGTTGGTCTGCAGGGTTTCCTGCAGGTGCTCGTCTTC
Organism: uncultured Stenotrophomonas sp.; assembly: GCF_963519925.1. Taxonomy (NCBI): domain Bacteria; kingdom Pseudomonadati; phylum Pseudomonadota; class Gammaproteobacteria; order Lysobacterales; family Lysobacteraceae; genus Stenotrophomonas; species uncultured Stenotrophomonas sp. The sequence continues at coordinate 2,017 of NZ_CAUQPH010000040.1, forward strand.
CAGGTCTTCCAGGCGCTCGCAGTGCAGCTGGAATGCCGCGTTGTTGACCAGGATGTCGATGCCGCCGAACGCCTTGGCTACCTGTTTGACCGCCTTGTTGCAGAATTTCGGATCGCGCACGTCGCCGGCGATGACCACGCAGCGGGTGCCTTCGGCTTCCACGTGCTGGCGCGTGACGTCGGCGTCCTCCTTTTCGTCCAGGTGCAGCACCGCCACGTCCGCACCTTCGCGGGCGAACAGCACCGCTACCGCGCGGCCGATGCCGGAGTCGGCGCCGGTGATGATCGCGCGCTTGCCCTGCAGCTTGCCGCTGCCCACGTAGTCGGGCGCGAGGAAGCGCGGGGCGAGGTCCAGTTCGTGCTCGTTGCCGGGCTTGGCAATGTGCTGGGCCGGCATGGTCTCCGGCTGCTTGCGGCTACCGGCCTGGGTGGCCTTCTTCGTCGCCTTCTTGCTGGCCTTCTTCGCCGCAGCGCGCGCGTCCTTGGCCTTTTCCTGGTCCTGCAGGCGACGCTGGCGTGCCGCCACGCGGGCCGCGCGCGGGTCGGTGGCGGCCGCCTTGCGGGTGGCGGTCTTGACCACCGGAGTGCGCTCGCGGACGGGCTTCGCATCCTGGGCGATGGGCTTGGAGGCGGAGGTTTTGCGGGTCTTTCTGGCGGTGGCCATGATGTGCTCCTTCAACGCGTGGCCCGTGCCGGGAGGAAGTGGCAGGGCACAGGCAGTGTGGCCAACCGCACCGTCGCAGCCGGTGAATGGCATGTCGCCACACTGTGTATGGCTTCATCCGCCGCATACGCGTGCGGCGGCATCGTGGGCACCAGAATCCCGCTGGAGTGCTGCCATGTTGCGTCCCCTGTTTGCCGTTGCCGCTTTGACCGTCCTGTCCGCCTGCAGCAGTACGCCGGTCGCGCAGGTGCAGCCCATTGATGGCGTCATTTCGGGCCAGTGCCACGTGGACAAGGTGCGCGGCGCCGTCGGCCTGGCCGCATCGGCCGCCACCGTCGAACGCGCGCGGGTGGACAGCGACAGCCTGGAAGTGGTGGTGGTGCGCGGGCAGCGCGCGGAGAGTGGTGCCACCGCGAGTGGTGCGGCGAACGCTACGCCGGGTCCGGAAAGTGGGGGGGAGCGGCTGACCATCGAGACCGGGCGTACCAACAACATCACCGCCGTGTTCTGCGGTTGATCGAGGTTGATGGGCGCGGTTGGACCGCTTGGGCCGACCAACGGTCGGCGCTACCGGGGCGCGGTTTCGGTTGCGGTAGCCGCGTGCGGCGGGATCAGCGGGCCTTGCGGGTCTTTTTCCTTGCCATGCGCAGGAACTTGAGCGTGGCCTGCTCCCATTGGCGGTCGCCGCGCAGGGTGGCCAGCTTCACCAGTGAGCCGGCGCGCCAGCCGTCGAACACGCTGGGGTCGATGTAGGCCTTGCGGCACACGGCCGGCGTGTTGCCGAGGCGTGCGGCCACCTGGCAGATGACCTCCTTCTGCAGCGCGGCCAGCGCGCGCTCGCTGGGCGACTCCGGCAGCGCGGTGGCCGCGAAATGACGCAGCGCCGCCACGGTGCCGCCCCAGGTGCGGAAGTCCTTGGCACTGAAGTCCTCGCCCATCGCGTCGCGCAGGTAGGCGTTGACCTGGCCCGAGTCCACCGGCTGGATGGTGCCGTCGTCGTCGCGGTACTGGAACAGGGCCTGGCCAGGCAACTGCTGGCAGCGTCGGATCAGCTCGACCAGGCGCTGGTCGTTGATCTCCACCTCGTGCTCCTGCCCCGACTTGCCCCGGAAGCGCATGCGTGCACGCCCGCCGCGCACCAGCTCCAGGTGGCGGTTGCGCAATGTGGTCAGGCCATACGAACGGTTGTCGCGGGCGTACTCGGGGTTGCCCACGCGGACCAGGGTCTCGGCCAGCAGCGCCACCACGATGGCCAGCACCTTGTCCTGCGGCAACCCTGGCAGCTTGAGGTCGCGGCGCAGGCGCCGCCGCAGTGTTGGCAGCGCCTGGCCGAAGGCGATCACCCGGTCGAACTTGCCATCGCCGCGCACCCGCGCCCAGTCCGCGTGGTATCGGTACTGCTTGCGCCGGCGCGCGTCGCGCCCGGTGGCCTGCAGGTGGCCGTTGTCCAATGCGCAGATCCAGACCTCGGTGTAGGCCGGGGGGATGGCCAGTGCGCGGATCCGGGCCAGGGTGGCCGCGTCGCGCACTGCGTGCCCGTCCGCATCGCGGTAACTGAAACCTTTGCCGGCCTTGCGCCGGGCGATGCCGGGCTGGTCGTCGCTGACATAGCGCAGGCCGGCCTGGCGGGCGGCGGCGACTTCGGGGGTGGCAAGGCGTGCGGGCATGGAGGCAGCGGCGGGAACGGGCCTGCAGTGTGGTCCGTGGCGCGGCGATGCCGCGTCAATAACAGAAGACAAACACCTCACGCGGCGGCTCGGGATATGCTCTTGCCCTTCCTGGTTTCCAACCTTCCGGAGTCTCGATGTCGTCCTTGTCGTCCCGCCGCGTGCTGCCCTCCATCGCTCCCAGACTCCTGGGCGCTCTCCTGCTCCCGACCGTGCTGCTGCTGGGCGCCTGCAAGGCGCCGCCGATGGACGAACAGGACGCGGCAGGTGCCCACGCACAGAAGGCGGCAGAAGAAGCCGCCGCGCCCGCCGATGCCACCGCGGGCAAAGCCACCGAAGCGCCACCTGTCGGCAACTGCGACGCCAACCAGGTGCAGAGCCTGATCGGCCAGGCCTATTCCGAGGAAATCGGTGGCCAGGCGCAGCAGGATGCCAATGCCCGCGAACTGCGCGTGCTCAAGCCGACCGACATGACCACCATGGAATTCGTGGGCGAACGCCTGAACGTTGAAGTGGACGAAAAGGGTGTAGTCACCGGCGTGCGCTGCGGCTGAATTGGCGGCACGGAAACCGGGCGGAACGCCCGCTTTCCAACGGGTTTGGTTGCGCCTGCAACGGTGTATTGCGGCGTTGCAGCAACTGTGCTCTAGTCGAAGCATCCGGTGCCTCCAGATGCGCTCGACGGATTGAGCGGGGACGAGTGTCGCCGCTCACCCGACTTAGAGGCAGAGATGGCCCCCCGCAACCGCCAAGGGCTTTACGACCCGCAAGACGAACGCGATGCCTGTGGTTTCGGCATGGTCGCGCAACTGGATGACCAGCCGTCCCGGCTGCTGGTCGACACCGCGATTGCCGCGCTTTCCCGCATGACCCATCGTGGCGGCGTCGCCGCCGACGGCATCACCGGCGACGGCTGCGGCCTGCTGCTGCGCCGCCCGGACGCCTTCCTGAAAGCACTCGCTGCCGAAGCCGGCATCCAGCTCGGTGCGCGCCATGCTGCGGGCGTGGTGTTCCTGCCGCACGATGCAGCCGCCGCGCAGGCCTGCCGCGACACCCTCGAACAGCAGCTGCGCGATGCCGGCTGCCAGCCGCTGGGTTGGCGCGTGGTGCCCACCGACCCCAGCGTGTGTGGCCAGCTTGCGCGCGACACCCTGCCGCAGATCGAACAGGTGTTCGTCGACGCCGGCCACGGCCAGGACGAAGCAGCCTTCACCCTGGCCCTGTTCCTGGCCCGCCGCCGCAGCGAACAGCAGCTGCGCGAACACGCCGACTACTACGTCACCACGCTCAGCCCGAATGCGATCAGCTACAAGGGCATGGTGCTGCCGGACAAGCTGAGCCGGTTCTACCCGGACCTGCAGCGCAACGACCTCGCCTCCAGCGCGATCGTGTTCCACCAGCGCTTCTCCACCAACACGCTGCCGCGCTGGCCGCTGGCGCATCCGTTCCGCATGCTCGCCCACAACGGCGAGATCAACACCATCGAAGGCAACCGGCGCTGGGCGCAGGCGCGCAGCAAGGTGTGGAAGACCCCGCGTTTCGACATCGCCGAGTTCGACCCGGTGATCTCCATGCACGGCTCGGATTCGCAGAGCCTGGACAACATGCTGGAGCTGATGGTCAGCGCCGGCATGGAACTGATCCAGGCGCTGCGCATCCTGGTGCCGCCGGCGACCCAGTCGCTGGAGTTCAAGGACGCCGACCTGGCCGCGTTCTACGAGTTCTACGGCCTCAACAGCGAGCCGTGGGACGGGCCGGCCGGCATCGTCGCCTGCGACGGCCGCTATGCGGCCTGTACGCTGGACCGCAACGGCCTGCGCCCGGCGCGCTGGATGCTCACCTCCGACCGCCACTTCCTGGTCGCCTCCGAAGCCGGCGTATGGGAAGTCCCGGCCGAGCGCGTAGTGCGCAAGGGCAAGCTGGGCCCGGGCGAGATGATGGCCATCGACCTCAAGCGCGGCGACCTGCTCGATTCCGATGCGATCGACCGCATCAACCGCGGCCGCGCGCCGTACAAGCAGTGGCTGCAGCAGGGCGTGACCTACCTGCAGACCGAGCTGATCGACCCGTCGCTGGTGGAAGAGCCGTTCGACGAGCGCACCCTGCGCAGCTACCACAAGCTGTTCCAGCTCAGCACCGAGGAAGTGGAGCAGATCCTGCGCCCGCTGGCCGAGACCGAGCAGGAAGCCACCGGTTCGATGGGCGACGACACCCCGATGGCGGTTCTCAGCCAGCAGAGCCGTCCGCTGTACGACTATTTCCGCCAGGCCTTCGCGCAGGTCACCAACCCGCCGATCGACCCGCTGCGGGAAGACTGCGTGATGTCGCTCACCACCCAGCTCGGCAAGGAGACCAACATCTTCCATGCCGGCGCGGAGACGGTGAACCACGTCATCCTCAATTCGCCGGTGCTCAGCCAGCGCAAGCTGCGCCAGCTGATCAAGATGCCGCAGTACTTGGACCGCAACCGGCTCATCGACCTGTCCTACAGCCTGGACGAAGGGCTGAAGGCCGGTATCGAACGCATCTGCGCCGAAGCCGAAGCGGCCGCGCGCGAAGGCATCGTCATGCTGCTGCTCAGCGACCGCTACCCGGTGGCCGACCGGCCGATGGTGCATGCGCTGCTGGCCACCAGCGCGGTGCACCACCACCTGTCCAACGCCGGCCTGCGCTGCGACGTCAACCTGATCCTGGAAACCGGCACCGCGCGCGACCCGCACCACATGGCCTGCCTGCTCGGCTTCGGCGCCACGGCGGTGTATCCGTACCTGGCCTACCAGACCCTGTTCGACCTGGGACGGCGCGGCATCCTGCAGCTGAAGAAGGGCGGCGAGCAGTCGCAGATCGGTCGCAGCTACCGCAAGGGCATCTACAAGGGCCTGTCCAAGATCATCTCCAAGATGGGCATCTGTACCGTGGCCAGTTACCGCGGGGCGCAGCTGTTCGAGATCGTCGGCCTGGATGACGAAGTGGTCGACCTGTGCTTCCCCGAGACCCCGTCGCGGGTGGCGGGCGTGGGCTTCGCGCGGCTGGACGACGAGGCCCGCGAACTCACCGTGCGCGCCTGGAACGACCTGCTGCGTCCGGACGTGGGCGGCGTGCTGAAGTACGTGCACGGCGGCGAATACCACATGTACAACCCGGACGTGGTCATGACCCTGCAGCGCGCCGCGCGCAGCGGGGAGGCGGCCGACTGGCAGCGCTACTGCGAAGCGGTGCACGGCCGGCCGGTCTCGGCCCTGCGCGACCTGCTGCAGCTCAAGGCGGCGCCGACGCCGACCCCGCTGGATGAAGTGGCCCCGGCCGAAGACCTGTTCCGCCGCTTCGATACCGCCGCGATCAGCCTCGGCGCGCTGTCGCCTGAGGCGCACGAAGCACTGGCCATCGCCATGAACCGGCTGGGCGGGCGCAGCAACTCCGGCGAAGGCGGCGAAGATCCGGTCCGCTATGGCACCAACAAGCGCAGCAAGATCAAGCAGGTGGCCTCGGGCCGCTTCGGCGTCACCGCCGAATACCTGGTGAATGCCGAAGTGCTGCAGATCAAGGTGGCCCAGGGCGCCAAGCCCGGCGAAGGCGGGCAGCTGCCCGGGCACAAGGTCAACGAGCTGATCGCGCGGCTGCGCTATGCCAAACCGGGCATCGGCCTGATCTCACCGCCGCCGCACCACGACATCTATTCGATCGAAGACCTGGCCCAGCTGATCTACGACCTCAAGCAGGTCAATCCGGATGCGCTGGTCTCGGTGAAACTGGTCTCGCATGCCGGCGTGGGCACCATTGCCGCGGGCGTGGTCAAGGCCGGTGCAGACCTGATCACCGTGTCCGGCCACGACGGCGGAACCGGTGCCAGCCCGGTCAGCTCGATCCGCTATGCGGGCGTGCCGTGGGAACTGGGCGTGGCCGAATCGCACCAGGCCCTGGTGGCCAACGACCTGCGCGGGCGCACCCTGCTGCAGACCGACGGTGGCCTGAAGACCGGCCTGGACGTGATCAAGGCGGCGCTGCTGGGCGCGGACAGCTTCGGCTTCGGCACCGCGCCGATGATCGTGCTGGGCTGCAAGTACCTGCGCATCTGCCACCTCAACAACTGCGCCACCGGCGTGGCCACCCAGGACGAGCGCCTGCGCGCGCAGTACTTCACCGGCCTGCCCGAACGCGTGGAGAACTTCTTCCGGCTGCTGGCCGAGGAAGTGCGCGGCTGGCTGTCGTACCTCGGCGTGCGTTCGCTGGATGAAATCGTCGGCCGTACCGACCTGCTGCAGCAGCTGGAGGTGGCACCGCGCCCGGGGGTCAAGGTCGACCTGTCGCGCCTGCTCAACCCGGCGCAGTACGCCGGCAGCCACTGTGCCGCGCAGCGCCTGTATGAGTCGCCGGACAGCCTGGCCACGCAGATGGATGGCCTGCTGGCCCCGGCCATCGCCGGCAAGCTGGGCGGCGAACACCGCTTCCTGATCCACAACACCGACCGCTCGATCGGCACCCGCCTGTCCGGCGCGATCGCCCGCGCGCATGGCAACCAGGGCATGAGCGATGCACCGCTGACCCTGCGCTTCCGCGGTACCGCCGGGCAGAGCTTCGGCGCGTTCAATGTCGGCGGCCTGCAGTTGGAGGTCGAAGGCGAAGCCAACGACTACGTCGGCAAGGGCATGGCCGGCGGCCGCCTGGTCGTGCGCCCGCCGCGCGGTGCGCGCTTCGAGGCGCGCAACACGGCGATCATCGGCAACACCTGCCTGTACGGCGCCACCGGTGGCGAGCTGTTCGCCGCCGGGCGCGCGGGCGAGCGCTTCGGCGTGCGCAACTCCGGCGCGCTGGCGGTGATCGAGGGCGCCGGCGACCACTGCTGCGAGTACATGACCGACGGCATCGTGCTGGTGCTGGGCAAGGTGGGGTTGAACTTCGGTGCCGGCTTCACCGGCGGCCTGGCCTACGTGCTGGATATCGACCGCGACTTCGTGGACCGCTACAACCACGAATTGATCGACATCCACCGCATTTCGGCCGAAGGCTTCGAGAACCATCGCCAGCACCTGCACACGCTGATCAGCCGCCACCGCGAGCTCACCGGCAGCATCTGGGCGCAGCAGATCCTCGACGAGTTCCGCGACTACGTCGGCAAGTTCTGGCTGGTAAAACCCAAGGCCGCGAGCATCGAATCGCTCACCGATTCGCTGCGCCGCGCCGCGTGACGCCACGCCGGTTTCCGGACCGGCCCACTATTCGGTAGCGCCGGCCGTTGGCCGGCACCAGGAAATTCCAGGGCCTACACATGAGCCGCAAGCACGCTTTCCAGTTCCTCGACCTGCCCCGGACCATGCCGCAGCGCATCCCGGTGGAACTGCGCACCTCCGGCGACTGGGGCGAGCTGTACGGCAAGTTCGGCAAGGAAGACGCCCAGTACCAGTCCGGTCGCTGCCTGGACTGCGGCAACCCGTACTGCAGCTGGAAGTGCCCGGTACATAACGCCATTCCACAGTGGCTGCAGCTGGTGCAGGAAAACCGCATCCATGAAGCGGCCACGCTGTGCCATTCCACCAACCCGCTGCCGGAAGTGTGCGGCCGCGTGTGCCCGCAGGACCGCCTGTGCGAAGGCAGCTGCACGCTGGAGGAATTCGGCGCGGTCACCATCGGCGCGGTGGAGAAGTACATCGTCGACACCGCCCTGGCCACCGGCTGGCGTCCGGACATGGCGGCGGTGGAAAGCACCGGCAAGCGGGTGGCGGTGATTGGTGCCGGCCCGGCCGGGCTGGCCTGCGCCGACCGGCTGGCGCACGCCGGCGTGCAGGCGGTCGTGTACGACCGCTACGAACAGATTGGCGGCCTGCTGCAGTTCGGCATTCCCAGCTTCAAGCTCGACAAGTCGGTGATCAGCCGCCGCCGCAACGTGCTCGAAGGCATGGGCGTGCAGTTCCGGCTGGGCGTGGAGATCGGCCGCGACGTCACCCTGGATACGCTGCTGGCCGACTACGACGCGGTGTTCGTCGGCACCGGTGCGTACCGTTACACCGATGGCGGCCTGCCCGGCCAGGATCTGAAGAACGTGCTGCCGGCGCTGCCGTTCCTGGTGCAGAACAGCCGCATCGTCAGCGGCAGCGACGCGCACGGCCGGCCGATCGCCGGCTGGGAAGACACCCTGGCCCTGCCCGACCTGGAAGGCAAGCGCGTGGTGGTGCTGGGCGGTGGCGACACCGGCATGGACTGCGTGCGCAGCGCGGTGCGCTTGGGCGCGGCGCGGGTTACCTGCGCGTACCGCCGCGACGAGGCCAGCATGCCGGGCTCGGCGCGCGAAGTGGCCAATGCCCGCGAAGAAGGCGTGCGCTTCCTGTTCAACCGCCAGCCGCTGTCGATCGAGGCCGGTGCCGATGACGAGGCGATCGGCGTGACCGTGGTGGAAACCCACCTGGGCGAACCGGACGCACAGGGCCGGCGCAGCGCGGTGCCGATCGAGGGCAGCGAATCGCTGCTGGAAGCGGACGTGGTGATCATCGCCTTCGGGTTCTCGCCCACCGCACCGGAATGGCTCACCGCGCAGGGCGTGGAAGCCGGCAGCAATGGCCGCATCCTCGCCGGCGGCAGCGGCCGCCTGCCGTTCCAGACCGCCCACCCGAAGCTGTTCGCCGGCGGCGACGCGGTACGCGGTGCGGACCTGGTGGTGACCGCCGTGGCCGAAGGCCGTGATGCGGCGGCAAGCATCGTGACGTTGATCAGCGCGTAACGCCGGCGGATATCCGTGGGCCGGCCAACGGCCGGCGCTACCGGTGAGTGGAGCCGGCGGGCAGACGCTACGGGTGATGACGACCAGGGCGGGTAGCGCCGGCCGTTGGCCGGCCCACGCAGCGCTGGAATCAGGCGGCTGCCCGCAGACCGGCGCGTTCGATCTCCAATGCCAACAGCAGCTGGATCTCATCCAGCTGGCTGCGGATGCGGGCATTGCTGGCTGCATCGGCGTGGTCGCATTCGATGTGCGCATCCAGCATGCGCGCCAGCCCCACCAGAAGCACATCGGCGTCGCCGCTGGCGGCATGGCGCAGCAGGCGCCCCAGCGCGCGGATGCGGGCACTGCGATCGTGGGCCAGCGTCTGCTGCACCGGCGAAACGGTAGGGGAAGCGGTCAAGGGCATGTGGGGAAACCTGGGTGGCGTAGGGCGGACGCCAATGTCGGTTATGACCCCTATGGGCGCCCATGCAACTTTTACGAAAAGGTGTGAAGGCGGGTGCCGGGCGCAGGGCCGCCAATCCAGAATGCGCCATAGAATGTCGCTTCCGGCTCAACCAAGGATCCCCATGCGCATCGGCCTGGCCGCCAATCGGCTGCACCACCACGACAAGCACGCCGCCCTGTTCCGCTGGCTGCGCGCCAGCGACAGCGGGCTGCGCGAGCTGGGGGTGGAACTGCATGCGGTCGGGCGCACTTACGACGCGATCCAGCGGCTGGGCTTCCTGCCCGACTTCCCGACCCTGCGCCGCTATCCCAACGGCCGCGAAGGCGGGCTGATGAAGCTGGTCGCCGAAGTGGTCGGCATGGGCACGCCCGAGCGCACCCTCGACGGCGCGATCTACCTGATGGATCCGGTCGACCCCTCCTCGGTGTTCCCCGAAGCCACCGCGCTCAAGCGCCAGTGCGTGATCCACGGCAAGCCGTTCATTTCCACCGTGGCCACCGCGCGCGACTGGGTAGAGGTAGAGCGCGTGCACGCCGGCCTTTCCGCTGACCCGGGCGCCCATGACCTGCATGCCTTCGAACAGCACACGCTGGCGCTGATTGCCCACGATGCGATGAAGCCGGCGATGCTGGCCTTCGCCGACGAGCATTTCGACCTGCTGTCGCGGTTCCGCAGCCGCGTCGGTACCGGCACCACCGGCCAGCGCCTGAACGAACTGGCCTGGAGCCGCGGCTGGGCCCGGGACCAGGAATGGGTCACCCGCTACCAGAGCGGGCCGATGGGCGGCGACGCGCAGATCGCCGACCAGGTGCTCGAAGGCCGCTGCCAGCGCGCGATCTTCTTCGAAGACCCGCACGTGGCGCGGCAGCACGAGGCCGACATCCAGCTGCTGGAGCGCGCGGTCACCACCGTGACCGATCAGGCGGTCTGCATCACCGCACCGCGCGTGGCGGCGCGGTGGGCGCAGGCGGCCGTGCTGCGCGCGCGGCCGTCGCGCTGATTTCGCAGGTCCCTGGGCGACGCATCCCCTGATTCCCGGCAGGCGCCCACCGATGCTGGCTGCGTGTCGCCGGGGGCGGCGAAGCCGTGCACGCCCTGCCCCCGTCGCCAGTCGCTCTGGCCACTGCTGCCATCGGCACTGGCGATATAGCTGCCGTGCCAATGGTCATCGCTTTCGCGTCGATCCATCCCGTGCGTGGCGATGCTGCCCTGGCGCCGCCCGGTTTCGCGGAACAGCAGGCGGAAGCGCTTGCGGTGGAACACGCTGCCATACAACCCGCCGCTGACCTCCACCCGTGGGCGTTCGCGCGCTGGCAGCGGCCGCAGGGGCCCTTGGCCGGTACGCCACTGCACGCATTCGGCCACGCCCTCCACGCGCGTGCCACTCTGCGACAGCATCACCAGGTACACCGCGTCGGCCGCGCCCCCCGGCGCAAGGCGGGTCAGGGTCCAGACCCCGGACACATCCGGCACGCGCGTACGCAGCAGCGCTACCGTGCCAAGCACGGCCGCGGCAAGCACATTGGTGAGCACGTCGAAGGCAACCGATGCCATCGTCGACATGGGCGTTCCGGGTGGCGGCAGACGCCGCCAGATTCCCGCGTGTCAGGCAGTGATCCCATGCAACAAGGTCGAAAGCAGCCACGCAGGGCGTGGCTATACAACCGGATGCGCGTGGAAAGCAGCCACGCAGGGCGTGGCTCTACGACCGGGTGCGCGTAGTGCCACGCCCTGCGTGGCAGACCCCACCGAAGCAGGCTTACAGCAGCTGCCGCAGCATCGCCTTGAGCCGGCGCCCTTCCAGCTGGAAGTAGTCCCGCTCGGCACGCCAGGCCGGGAAGCGCTGCTCCACTTCGGCCCAGAACGCCGGCGAGTGATTGGCCTGGATCAGGTGGCAGAGCTCGTGCACCAGCACGTATTCGAACGCCGACGGCCGCCCCAGCACCAACGCAAGGTCCAGTGCCATGCTGCCGTCCGGCGCCAGCGAACCCCACTGCGAGGACATCACCTTCAGCCGCAACCGCGCCGGCGCGCGTGGCAGGCTGGGCAGGTAACGCGGCAGCCACTGGCCCACGTCGGCGCGGGTCTGCGCTTCGTAGAAGTCGCGCAGGGTGCGCTTCACCGTGGCTTCGGTGCCCCGTGCGGGCAGGTGCATGCAGGCCCCGTCGTCGTCGAGCAGCAGGCGCGCATAGCGCCCGGTTTCCCAGCGCAGCGGCAACAGCTCGCCACGCAGGGGCAGCAGTCCCGATTCCCCGATCACCAGCGGCGGCGGCAGGTTCTGTGCCTGGTAGTTGCGCAGCTGGGTGGACAACCAGTCGCGGTGCTGCTGCAGGAACCGTTCGCCCATCGCCAGGCTGGCGCGCGGCGGCACGGTCAGGCGCACGCCGCGTTCGTCCACGCTGAGCTTGATCCGGCGCGCGCGCGGGTCGCGCACGCGCAGCACGTCGATCTCCGCGTCGTCCTCCAGGCGCAGGCGCACGGTATCGCGCTGCAGGGTCGGGGCGGCAGCCGGGGAGATCAGGCGGCGGAGGAATCCGGGCATGGGTACAGCATAGCGCTCGTGCTGGCGGGCAGATGACTGGGGACCCATCTGCGTAGAGCGGGGCTCTGCCCCGCTGACCGGATGACGTGCAGCGGGGCAGAGCCCCGCTCTACGGCGTGGGGGATGGTCAATCCGCCTTGCTGAGCTTGAAGGCTTCTTCCAGCAGCAGGAACAGGCGGCGCACCTCGCCGCTCTGCAGGGCGAAGCGGGCGTCCAGCTCAGCGCGGCGGCCGTCTTCGTCGGCGTGCTCGAGCTGGTCCAGGGCACCGTCGAGGAACTTCAGCTTGCGCACGATCAGGTCGTCGCCGAGCACGAACGACAGGTTGTCCTCGAACACCAGGGCCAGCTTGGTGACCTGCTTGCCGGCGTCCAGGTGCTTGTCGATCTCGTCGCAGCGCAGTTCCTGGTGCTGGCACTTGACCACCGCCCCGCCCTCGGCCGGGTCCTTCATTTCGCACTCTTCGCCCAGGCTCAGCCCGGTCGGCAGCGGCTCGCCGGCAATCCACCCGGTCAGGATCGAGCGCGGCGCCACTTCGGCGTTCAGCGGCATGGCCGGGAAACTGCCGAGCAGCCCGCGGATGTCGGACATCATGTTCTCGCCCTTCTTGCTGCTCGAGCAGTCCACCGCCACGAAGCCGTGGGTCAGGTCGACCAGGGCGTCGGTACGCGAGCTCTTCACGAAGGCGCGCGGCATCAGTTCGTGCAGCAGGTCATCCTTCATGCGCTTGCGCTCGCGGCCACCCGGCTTGCGCCCTTCCTTTTCCTCGATTTCCTCCAGTTTGCGCGCCAGCAGGTCGTTGACCACCGCACCGGGCAGGATCTTGTCCTCACCGCCCACGGTCAGCCACAGCGCGTCGCCGACGCGGTGCGAGAACACGGCCTTTTCTTCCCGGCCGAACGGGGAAATGAAACCGCGCGACGACATTTCAAGCGGTCCCACCGGCTTGAGCAGGACCTGCGGCAGCAGGGTGTCGACCTCGGAAAAATCGGTGGCGGCAGGGAAGCGGAACAGCGTCAGGTTGCGAAAGAACATGGAGATCCGGAATGAAGTCGTGAAGGGAAGTGGCGACGACAGCCGCGTGGCGCTCAGGCCAGGGCGCGGGCCTCGCCAGGGTCGGAAGCCGCGTCGGTCCACGCCGACGCGGCGCTGGGCGCGGCCGGGGTGCGGCCCAACGCCATGAAATCGAACAGGGCCGGGTCGGCCAGCTGCGAAGGGTGGATGTTGCCCAGCGCGCGCGCGATCTGGTCGATGCGCCCAGGGTGCTGCTGCTCCCACTGCTGAAGCATCTGCGCCACCTGGCGGCGCTGCAGGGTGTCCTGGCTGCCACACAGCGTGCACGGGATGATCGGAAACGCGCGCGCGTCGGCGTAGGCCTGGATGTCGCTCTCGCTGACGTAGGCCAGCGGGCGGATCACCACGTGCCGGCCGTCGTCGCTGCGCAGTTTCGGTGGCATCGCCGACAGCTTGGCGTGGTGGAACAGGTTGAGGAAGAAGGTGGCCACGCTGTCGTCACGGTGGTGGCCGAGCGCGATCTTGCTGAAGCCGTTTTCGGCCGCGTGCCGGTACAGCGCGCCACGGCGCAGGCGCGAGCACAGCGAACACATCGTGCGCCCTTCCGGGATCACGCGGCTGACCACCGAATAGGTGTCCTGTTCGATGATCTGGTACGCCACGCCGATCGAGGCCAGGTAGTCGGGCAACACCTGCGCGGGGAAGCCGGGTTGCTTCTGGTCCAGGTTCACCGCCACCAGTTCGAATGCCACCGGCGCCTTCTTCTGCAGCTGCAGCAGCACGTCCAGCAGGGTGTAGCTGTCCTTGCCGCCGGACAGGCAGACCATGATGCGGTCGCCGTCCTCGATCATGCCGAAGTCGGCGATCGCCTGGCCTACCTGTCGGCGCAGCCGCCGCGCCAGCCTGTCCAGCGCGGCCGCGTCCGCGCGCGGCGCGCGGGGGGCGGGATCGGGCAGCGGCAGGACGACGGACATCCCTGCATTCTACCGGCTCGCGGCCACGGCCATCGGTGCCTGGACGTGACTGCGTTCACTCCCGGTCGCGGTGCCGGGTGTGTATGCTCCGTCTCTGTGGATACCTATACGCCCGAGCAGATCACCCAGCGACTTGTCGTGCTCCGGCAGGAGCACCGCGAGCTGGACGTCACCATCGAGCGCATGGCCGCCAATGGCCATGACGAGTTCGAAGCCAAGCGCCTGAAGCGGCGCAAGCTGCAGTTGAAGGACTGCATCGCCAAGCTGGAAGACATGCTGATCCCGGACGAGCCGGCGTAAACAGGCAACCAGGCGTTCACGCGGACACGCATGGCGTGTCGCTACGCCGCTGTCGGCCCGTGCGGATGCGCCACGCATGTCCGTGCAGGGACGGCGACCAACGCCCTGCGTAGGGACACGCCATGCGTGTCCACGCGGCAGGTGGCGACCGGTAACGGTCGCCACCTCCTTCAATCCTGGGTAACAGGTTCCTCGGGTTTTGCCGCTTCCGGGCTCACCCGCTCGATGGTGTGGCGCAGCTCGCGACCGAGGATGAACTTCGCATCCTTGGCCCAGCCATCAAGGCGCTCGTCGAACATCAGCTTGCTGTTTTCGTCCGGCCACACCAGGCGCAGCTCGCGCATCTTCTGGATGAAGCCACGGAACAGGGTGCGGTCGAAGAACTCCGGCGCGGCCGGTGCATACAACAGGCTCAGGCGCTGCGCGGCCTGCTGGCACAGGCTTTCCAGCTCGGCCGCGCCCAGCGTGCCGGGGCCGTTCTTCACCAGCACCGAAATGGCGATGTAATAGCGCTCGAATGCCTGCTGCAGCGAATGGCCGATGGCACGCAGGCGGAACACTTCGTCGGTCTGCCCGGTGTTGCGCGCCAGGATGCCGCCATCGTCGTCGTTCACGTTCTGCAGCAGGCCTTCGCGCACGAATACCGCGATGGTCTGCTCGATGCGCTGGGCGAACTGGTCCTCGGTCCACGGCAGGAACAGCTCGGCCTGCAGGAACGGGTAGACGGTCCGACCCAGCTGCACCAGCCCGGTGCGGCTCATGCGGCGGTTGTTCTGGAAGCAGCACGCCACCCACGACGAGGCGGTGAACAGGTGGATGACGTTGTTGCGGAAGTAGCTCAGCAGCACCGCGGTGTCGCCGCTCACGCTGAGCACATCGCCCAGCGGGTGCTTGACCCGGGTCAGGACGTTGATTTCCTCGGCGTGCGCGATGATCCGCTCCGGCGAATGCGGGGTCACGGTGACCCGGTCCGAGTACGGCATTTCGGCCAGCAGGGTCTTGCACAGTTCGATCTGCGCGATCAGATCGGCTTCGCCCATCGCATGCTTGGGCGTGGACAGCAGCGCCAGCGCCAGCAGGTTGATCGGGTTCACGTCGGCCGCGCCGTTGATGTGCACCTGGATGCGTTCGGCCAGGTGGTCCACCGTGCCCGACAGCCACGCTGGCTTCTCGTCTTCGCCGACCGGCGCGCCGTCCCACTCCGGTGCCTGGCGGGCCAGCACGTCGTTGAGTGCGATCGGCTCGCCGAAGTTCACCACCACCTGCCCATAGTTCTGCTTGAGCACCTTGGGAATGGACCACAGCAGCTGCCAGATCGATTCCTTCTCCTTCGGCCGCCCGGACAGTTCGTCCAGGTAGCTGCCGCCTTCCATCAGCTTTTCGTAGCCGATGTACACCGGCTGGAACAGCACCGGCTTGCGCGGCTGGCGCAGGAACGCACGCAGCGTCATCGAGATCATGCCGCCCTTGGGCTGCAGCAGGCGCCCGGTGCGCGAGCGCCCGCCTTCGACGAAGTACTCGATCGAGTAGCCACCGGCCACCAGCTGCGCCACGTATTCGCTCAGCACCGCCGAGTACAGCGCATTGCCGCGGATCGAGCGGCGGATGAAGAACGCGCCGCCCTTGCGCAGCAGCGTGCCCACCACCGGCAGGTTCAGGTTGATGCCGGCCACGATGTGCGGCGGCACGATGCCACGGTCGTACAGCAGGTAGGACAGCAGCAGGTAGTCCATGTGGCTGCGGTGGCTGGGCACGTAGACCACTTCATGGCCCGGTGCGGCGGCCTTGAACTTGTCCAGATGGTGCACCAGCACGCCGGCGTAGATCCGGTTCCAGACATGGCTGAGCATGAAGCTGGCCGAACGCACCACCGGGCTGGAATAGTCGGCGGCGATTTCCCAGGCGTAGGCGTGGGCCTTCTTCCAGGCATCGGCCGGCTTGGAGTTGTCCCGCTTGGCCTGCGACGCGATGGCCTCGCGCACCGTGTCCGCTTCCAGCACCTTGTCCACCAGCAGGCGGCGGGTGGACAGGTCGGGCCCGATCACCGATTCGCGGATGCGGCGGAAGTGGGTGCGCAGGACGCGCTGGAGCTTGCGCACCGTGCGTTCGGGGTCCAGCCCCTCGTCCACGGTGGCGCGCAGCGAGATCGGCGGCGCGAAGCGCACGATGGTGCTGCGGCCGTTGAGCAGCACCGCCAGCAGGCGGCGGAAGCGGCCCACCAGCGCCCAGTTTTCCGAGAACAGCACTGCGAACCAGCCGCTCTGCTTGTCCGGCGCACGGCCGACGAAGATCGACACCGGGACCAGGTTCACGTCCAGCTCGCCGCGGGCGCGGTGGGCCTGCAGCACCTTGGCCAGGGAATCGGAGTGGGTCTTGGCGCCCCGCTGTTCGGGGATCAGCGAGTTGCTGCTGCTCCGCCGCGACAGCGCCAGGTAGGCGCGCCTGCGCCCGGTCGGGTCGCCGGCGATGGGCACCAGCGGTGACGGCAGGCCGGCCTCGCGGCAGGCCTTGTCCAGGATCAGCGCGTTGGAGAGGCCGTAGTCTTCCAGCACGTACACCACCGGGCGGCCGTCATCGTACTGGCCGGGGTGTTCGGGTTCGATCTTCAGCGCCAGCCACGGTTCGACCAGCCGGCCGAGCAGGCGCGCCCACCAGGGGCGGCGGCCGGACGGGGTGCGGGCGACCGCGGCGACCGGGCTGGGCACGATCGCGGCGGGATCGGCAGGGTCCACCGACGCGCTCACGGCGTCGGGCGACGCGGACGGGGCGTCCGGCGTCCTGGGCGGCTCTTCGCCGGGAAAAGGCAGGGGATTCTGGTTCGGCATCGGCTTCATTATGGCTTAGCCGGTGCGGAAGCACCGTCCTTGACGTCCGCGTCGCCCTCTGCTTCGGCAGCATTCCGCGCGTCTTGTTCAGCTTTCGCGGCCTCGGCGGCGGCTGCGTCGGCCGCAGCCAGCAGCGCGTCGGTCTCTTCCAGGGTGCGCGACAGATACCAGTGGCCGTCGCGGCGGGTCATGCGCACCTGGGCTTCGATCTGTTCGCCGGCCAACGGGTACTGGATCCGCAGCACGGCGGTGTCGCCCTGCTGCGACACCACTTCGCCACGGAGCCCGGTCATGGCCTCGTCGAGCGACAGCCCGTAGCTGGCCAAGGCGGTCTTGAAGGCCTTGGCGAACGGCGCCAGCCGGCGCAGGCTGCCTTCCATGCCGGCCGCCTGCAGCTGGGCGTCGGTGGACAGCCCGGCGGTGCGTGCGGTGGCGGTCAGCAGGGTGATCGTGGTCCGGGCGCGCTGCTTGTCGGTCAGCGGCGCGGCGGCGGCCCAGCGGCTCAGCGCGTCCACCACCTGGCTGTAGTGGGCGCGTTCGGTGTCGCTGTAGTCGGTCTGGTTGCGCAGGTACTGCACGCCGAACAGCCCCATAGAGTGGGCGGCCTGGCGCACCCCGGTGGCCTGCCCGGCAATCTGCGCGTCGAACGAGCGCTGCAGGCGCTGCGCTGCGTCCGGCGCGGACAGCGCGGCCAGCATCGGCAGCAGTTGTCCGTCCAGCGGCAGGTCGGTCAGCGGCCAGCGGCTGTGGCCGTTGGCCCAGGCGGCCTGCAAGCGGGTGTACTGGGCCGGCGGCACCGATGCGCGGGCATAGCCGATCAGGTCGTTGTCGGCGACGTGGCGGGCGATCTGCTGCAGCGCCGCGACCGGTTCGGCCGCCGGCGCGTCCGGATCGATCGCATCGCGCTTGCACGCCCCCAGCGCCAGCAGGCCACACAGCGACAGTGACATCACCCAGGGTCGGTAGCGCCCTGTCATCAATGGCATGGACATGAATTCGGACTTCCCCGGACCGGTCCGCATCTTGCGGCCTGCGCCCCCGCAGCGGCAAGCCACCCTGCCCGCCCGGGCAGGCAGGGTGTCTACAACCTATTGTTTCCATTAAGGTTCAGTCACGCATCCAGGTGGCCTGGAGGAAATCGCGCACATAGCCGTGCGACAACCTCGCGTAGACCCCCGGCAGGCCCGGCAGCGCACAGCCTTCACCCCAGCTCACCGTGCCCATGACCGTCCAGCGACCCTTGCGCTGCACCAGCAATGGTCCACCGGAGTCGCCCTGGCAGCTGTCGATGCCCTCGGCGCCGGCACAGATCACCGTGCCTGCCTGCAGGTCGGGGTAGGCCTCGCGACAGGCATTGAAGGGGACGAACGGGGTCTGCACGGTCTGCAGCACGGTGGGCCGGGCGTCGCCGGGGAACTCGGTCACGCCCCAGCCGATCACGGTGAAGTCGCGCCCCGGGCGCAGGTAGGCGCTGTCCCGCCCGAGCATCGGTTCAGCCGGTTCCACGCCCTTGACCGGCCGTTTGAGCTGGACCAGCGCCACGTCGTTGAGCAGGTCACGGGCGTCGAACGCCGGGTGGACATGGATCGCCTTGATGTTGGACACGCGGCGGCGCGGCGTGGTCTTCAGGGTGTGCTCCCCGACCAGCACCGCCAGCTGCGGCGGCAGCAGGCCGTCCACGCAGTGCGCGGCGGTCAGCACCCAGGAGGGCGAGATCAGGGTGGCCCCGCAGCGATGGCGCTCGCGGTCGTTGTCGCCGCGCTGCAGCGACTGCAGGCTGGCCATGAACGGGTATTGGCCAGGTTCGGCGTCGGTGCCGCCGATGATGCGCGGGGTGGCCTCCGGCACGGGTGCGGCGAGCGCGGGAAGGGAAACAGCGGAGAACATCAGGCCGAACATCCAGGCCGGCCGGTAACAGGTACGCATGCAGCAACTCCTTTGCGGAAAATGGAAACGACAGGCACGACGCCAGGGCGCGTGCCAGTTCGATTCGACGGCAAAGGAGCGGGCAGGACTGCGTGGTCGGTCCCGTTTCCGCGGCAGCGCACACGCGCCGGCGATTGATGGATCCTTTTCTGCAAACCAGCGCACTACTGAACCGGGATGGCGTTCCATCCCGGCGCGCGCAGGACGCGCAGGTCAGCGCCGCGCGCTGCGGATCTCGTCCTGGATGGCCAGGGCGGCGGAACGCGGGTCGCCGGCGAGCCGGATCGGGCGGCCGACCACGATCGCATCGGCGCCGTCGGCGAACGCCTGGGCCACGCCCACGGTGCGCTTCTGGTCGTCGCCGACCGGGCCGCCGGGGCGGATGCCCGGGCACACGATGGAGAAGCCGGTGCCGGTGGCGGCGCGGATCGGGCCGGCTTCCTGGCCCGAGGCGATCACCCCGTCGATGCCCGCGGCCTGGGCGGCCAGCGCGCGCTCGACCACCACCTCCACCGGTTCACGGTCGATGCCCATGCCGCGCAGGTCGTCACGGCCCATCGAGGTCAGCACGGTCACCGCCAGCAGGCGCATGTCGCTGCCGTTGGCGGCGGCGCAGGCCTCCATCATCGCGGGGTGCCAACCGTGGATGGTGGCGTAGCTCACCGGCCACTGCGACAGGCGCTTGATCACCGCCGCGGCGGTGGCCGGGATGTCGAAGAACTTCAGGTCGACGAACACGCGCTTGTCGCGTGCGGCGAGCGCGTCGAGCACCTGGAAGTACTCGCCCGAGGCCAGCAGTTCCATGCCGATCTTGTAGAACGACACCGCATCGCCCAACCGGTCGACCCAGGCCAGCGCCTGGTCGCGGTCGGGCACATCGAGGGCGAAGATCAGGCGCTCGTCGTCGCGCAGCGGCAGCGGGGCGCGGCTCACGGGGCGACGTCCAGGGCGGCGCGCTTGGCTTCGTGGCGAGCCTGGCGCGACTGCGAATAGTCGTTGTTGAACTGCGCCGGTTCGAAGCCGCCGTAGGTCGGGTTGGGCAGCATCCACCAGCGCTCGCCGAACCAGTCGTGGTACTGCTGCTGCAGGGCGTCGCGCGCGTCGTTGGTGTTGGCGGTGACTTCGACGAAGTCGCCGAGCTGGTCGCCGAACTGCATCAGCACGCGGTACTGCTGGCCCGCCAGGCGGCGGCGGCAGTTCTTTTCGCTGCCGGCCTGCTCGCAGTCCTTGACCACCGTGCCCAGCCCCAGGAACACGCTGTCATCGGCCACCGGCAGGCCTTCGGCACGCAGGTTGGCCAGGGTGGCGTCCTTGAGGTGCACGGCGCGGTTGGAGATGTACAGCAGGGTCACGCCTTTGGCATTGGCCGCCTTGGCGAAATCGACCACGCCGGGGATGGCCTTGGCCTTCTTTTCGGCCACCCACTGGTCCCAGCTCATTTCGTCGTACTCGCCACCGTCGCGGACCAGGCGCGCCTGGTACGGCGAGTTGTCCAGCACGGTTTCGTCCACGTCCAGCACCACCGCCGGCTTCAGGCCCTTGGCCGGGTTGCCGCGCTCTTCCGGCACCAGCGCGTCCCAGTGGGCTTCCTTCAGCGCCTTGTCCAGGTGATCGGCGGCGGCGCGGTAGGTCTGCTCGGTGATCGCCCGGTATTCCTGCGAACGCTGCATCCACAGCACCGCGTTGAGGTTGTCGTTGCCGGCCACGGCGGCATCGGCCTGGCCGGCGGGCGCGGTGGCAGCGGCTGCCGGGGCCGGCGCGGCAGCTTCAGCGGGGGTTTCGGTGCGCTTGCACGCACCCAGCGCCATCACGGCACAGGCAAGCACGGACAGGGAAACGGCGGTACGACGCATGGGAATCACCAGAACTGAGTGGCGCCAGTTTACCGGCTTGGCCTGCTGCGTTCATGCCGGTGGCGGGGCTCGGCTATGCTGCTGGCCCCTGAAACACCCCGGAGCCTGCCATGACCGACGACACCCAGACCCCCGCCCTGCCCGTGCTGAACGCGGCCCAGGCCCGCGCCCTGGGCTGCCTGATCGAGAAGGAAGCCACCACCCCGGACGCCTACCCGCTCACCGTGAACGCCACCCAGGTGGCGGCCAACCAGAAGACCGCGCGCGAACCGGTGCTGCAGTTGTCGGCCGGCGATGTCCACCATGCGCTGCGCCAGCTGGAGACGCTGGGATTGGCCCGGCAGCAGTTCTCTTCACGCGCCGAGCGCTACGAGCACCGCGCCGGCAGCGCGCTGGACCTGACCCGTCAGCAGCTGGCGATCCTGGGCCTGCTGCTGCTGCGCGGCCCGCAGACGGTGAACGAACTGCTCACCCGCGCCGAACGCCTGTTCCAGTTCCAGGATGCGGACGAAGTGCGCCATCACGTGGAGCGGATGATCCAGCGTGGACTGGCGGTGCAGGTTCCGCGTGCGGGTGGGCAGCGCGAAGACCGTTACATGCACCTGCTGGCCGGACCGGTGGACGTGCAGGCGCTGGCGGAGCAGTACCGGTCGACGCCGTCAGCCGGTGGTGGCAATGCGGGGCTCGAAGCACGCGTGCAGGAGCTGGAAACCACGGTGGCCGCGCTGCAGGAACAGTTGGCCGAGTTGCGCGGGCAACTGGGCGGGTGAGATTGCGTGGGACACGCCATGCGTGTCCCACGCGATTGGTGGACAACCGTCAAACCTGCGGCGCCCCCGGTGTGGCGAACAGGAGCAGCACTTCTTCATCGCGCGGCGCCGGCAGGCGCAGGTCGCCGCGATCCTCCATGCCCAGCTTGCGCAGCAGCGCGGCCGAGCGCAGGTTCTCCGGGGCGACGATGCCGTACAGGTCGGGGTAGCCCAGTACATCACGCGCGTAGTGCATCACCCCGCGCGCGGCTTCGAACGCGTAGCCGTTGCCTTCATAGGGTGCCAGCAGCGCATAGCCCACGTCCGGCGCCGGCAGCCCGTCGCGGCGCACCAACCCGGCGTTGCCCATCCACGCACCATCGCTGCGGCGGATGATCGCGTACATGCCGAAGCCATTGAGCGTGTAGCTGCCGAGGACACGCTCGGCGGTGTAATCGCGCGCCTGCGCCAGCGTGCGCACGCCCCGGTCGGCGATATGCCGGATGAAGCCCGGCTCGTTGAGCAGCGCCAGCATGTCCGCCGCGTCATGGTCGGGATCGATCAGGCGCAGGTGCAGGCGTTCGGTCTGGATCACGGCGGACATGGAAAGCCTCGGCTAGTCGAACAATGCTTCAATCGCGGCTAGGCCGGCGCTGGCGCGCTCCTTCTTGCGCGCCGCATCGGCCACCGGGTCGGCACCATCGCGCTGCATTTCCTCGGCCGGAATCTCGTCGAAGAAACGGCTCGGCTTGAGCCGCACGTGCTCACCGAACTTGCGGGTCAGCTTGCTGTGGCTCATCCACAACTGCACCTTGGCCCGGGTGATGCCCACGTACAGCAGGCGCCGTTCTTCCTGCAGGTTGCCTTCGTCCAGGCTGACCTGGTGCGGCAGCACGCCGTCTTCGCAGCCGACGATGAACACATACGGGAACTCCAGGCCCTTGGACGCATGCAGGGTCATCATCCGCACCTGGTTGCCGCCGTCGTCCTTGTCGTTGCGCGACAACAGCGCCAGCTGCGCGGCGAGGTCGGCGGTGGACGCGCCGCGCGGACCGCCTTCGAACCACTGCGCCAGTTCTTCCAGGTTGGCCAGGCGGCGCTGGTAAACCGATTCTTCCTTGCAGGTGCTGCGCAGTTCGGACACCAGGCCGGAGTCCTTGACCAGCTTGCGCACCAGGTCGCCCGAGCTCAGCTTGGGCATCTCCGCGCGCAGGTCGCGCAGGATGTCGGTGAAGCGGCTGAGGCTGTTGGCCGCGCGCGGCGGCAGCTGCGACAGCGCGCCGATCGCTTCGGCGGCATGCGCCATCGGCAGCTCCTTGTCCGACGCCAGCTCGGCCAGCTTGGCCAGCGTACCGGCGCCCACTTCTCGCTTGGGCGACTGCACCGCGCGCATGAACGCGGTGTCGTCGTCGGGATTCACCAGCAGGCGCAGCCACGACAGCGTGTCCTTGACCTCCTGCCGCTCCAGGAACGCGGTGCCGCCGGTGATGTGGTACGGCGCGCGCACCAGCTGGAGCGCCTTTTCCAGCGGCCGCGACTGGAAGTTGCCGCGGAACAGGATGCAGAAATCGCTCCACGGAACCTGTTTGGAGGTGGCCAGGTAGGAGATCTCGGCCGCGACCTTCTCCGCCTCGTGTTCGCTGTTGCGGCACTCCCACACCCGGATGCGCTCGCCGTCGGCCTGGTCGCTCCACAGCTTCTTGAGATGTTCGTGCGGATTGTTGGCGATCAGGGCGTTGGCCGCGCGCAGCACGCGGTTGGAGCAGCGGTAGTTCTGTTCCAGCTTGATGATTTCCAGCGCCGGGTAATCGCGCGCCATCTGCTGCAGGTTTTCCGGGTTGGCCCCGCGCCAGGCGTAGATCGACTGGTCATCGTCGCCCACGCAGGTGAAGTTGCCGGCAGTGCCGGCCAGCTGCTTGAGCAGCCGGTACTGCGCATCGTTGGTGTCCTGGCATTCGTCGACCAGCAGGTAGCCGATCCGCTCGCGCCAGGCCAGCGCGATCTCCGGGTTTTCTTCCAGCACCTGCACCGGCAGCCGGATCAGGTCGTCGAAATCCACCGCGTTGAAGGCGGTGAGGCGCAGCTGGTAGCGCTCGTACACGCTGGCCGCTTCCTTCTCGCGGTTGCTGCGTGCCGCCGCCATCGCCTGCTCGGGCGAAAGACCGGCGTTCTTGGCCCGCGAAATCAGGTTCTTCACGTCCTCGATGTCGTCCGGCTTGGCCCCGTACATCAGGTCTTTCACCTGCGCGGTGGCATCGTCGGCGTCGAAGATCGAGAAGCCGCGCTTAAGCCCCACCGCAGCATGTTCGATCTGCAGGAACTTCAGGCCCAGCGCATGGAACGTGCAGATGGTGACGTCTTCCGCGTCGCCGCCGTGCAGGCGCTTGGCCACGCGCTCGCGCATTTCCTTGGCGGATTTGTTGGTGAAGGTGATCGCCGCGATGCGCTTGGCCGGGTATCGCCGGGTGCTGATCAGCTGGGCGATCTTTTCCACGATCACGCGGGTCTTGCCACTGCCCGCACCGGCCAGTACCAGCAGGGGACCTTCGCAGTGCAGCACTGCCGCGCGTTGGGGGGGGTTGAGACCGTGCATGCCTGCTCCGTGGATGCGCCATTGTAGCGGGCCTTCCGGGCCGTCGATCCGGTTGACGCCGGTAGCAGCAGCCGGTATGAGGACATGACCAGTCCAGGAGGGTGGAACATGAACGGAAATCCCGGTTATCGATGGATGTGGGGGGTCCTGACGGCCGTCGCCGTTTCGCCCGTGTCTGCCCAGCCAGTGGCCGCAGACCTGAGCGCCCGGGAGGTGCTGAGCAGCCCCGCCTTCATGGCCAACCACCCGGACATGCGCTACCGCCAGCGGGGCCATGACGCCCAGCTCGCGGGACGCCTGGAAGAGGCGCGCGACCACTTCCAGGCGGCGGCGCGCTTTGCCGACAAGCTGTCGCAGGCCGCGTTGGCCGAAATGTGGTGGAACGGCAAGGGTGGCCCGGCCGACCGCGCCATCGGCTATGCGTGGATGGACCTGGCCGCTGAACGGGGCACGCCGTTCCTGCTGGCCGAGCGCGAACGGTACTGGGCTGCGCTGGACCCGGATGAGCGGCTGCGTGCGGTCAGTGAAGGACGGGCGCTGTATGCGCAGTATGGTGATCCGGTTGCCCAGCCGCGACTGGAGCGCGAGCTGCGCGCTGGG
The DNA here is from genome assembly GCF_963519925.1 of uncultured Stenotrophomonas sp. Lineage (NCBI taxonomy): Bacteria > Pseudomonadati > Pseudomonadota > Gammaproteobacteria > Lysobacterales > Lysobacteraceae > Stenotrophomonas > uncultured Stenotrophomonas sp. Next base: position 26,881 of record NZ_CAUQPH010000040.1, read on the forward strand.
TTGCGCAACGTGACCGGAAGCCGGACAGGATCGGTGCCACGGATGGAGCTGTTCGTCCGCGACCACCGCGGCGCGCGCACCGTGGACGCGGATGAGTTCTATCGGGGCGACTACTGGAAGCCGACGCAGTACTGGCAATGGAAGAACCAGGAGCTGGCCCGCGCCGGGGGTGCTACCGGCACGGTGGATGTCGGCCCGGCGACCTCCGTTGCCAAGCCCATCGACTAAAATCCCCCGATGGCCAAGCTCTATTTCTACTATTCGGCGATGAACGCCGGCAAGACCACCACGCTGCTGCAGTCGGCGCACAACTACCGCGAGCGCGGCATGCGCGTGGCGATCCTGACCCCGCGCCTGGACGACCGCGCCGGGCGTGGCGTTGTGGCGTCGCGGATCGGGCTGAAGGCCGACGGCGTGGCCTTCGACCGCGACACCGACCTGGAACGGCTGATCCGCGACGACCTGGCCGCGCACGGGCCGCTGGGCTGCGTGCTGGTGGACGAGGCGCAGTTCCTCAGCCGCAGCCAGGTCTGGCAGCTCAGCGAGGTGGTCGACCAGCTGCGCATTCCAGTGCTCTGCTATGGGCTGCGCACCGACTTCCGCGGCGAGCTGTTCGAAGGCAGCCAGTACCTGCTGGCCTGGGCCGACGAGATGCAGGAGATCAAGACCATCTGCCACAGCGGCAAGAAGGCGACCATGACCGTGCGCGTGGACGAACACGGCCACGCGGTACAGGACGGCCCGCAGGTGGAGATCGGCGGCAACGAACGCTACGTGTCGGTCAGCCGCGCCGAGTTCAAGAAGATCACCCGCGGCGAAGGCAGGATCGACCCTGCCCAGGCGCGTCTACCCTTGTAGACGCGCCGGTAGGTACCGACCGTTGGTCGGTACACCTTCTCAATACAACGTCCGCTCCGGCGCCCCCGCCGGCGGCGGGCTGTACTGGTAAAGCCAGGTTTCGGTCAGGGTCTTGCCACCGCTGCGCAGGTACAGGCGAATGTCGATCTGATCGGTGCCGTTATCGGGCGGCACCAGGTCGAACATGGCGCGGTAACCCTTGATCTCGCGCAGGGGGCGGGCCGAAACGGTCTCGGTGCGGCCGCGGCTGGCCTGGACCACTGCCTCCACCTCGCCCTTGTCGATCAGCGCGGCCAGCTCGCCGCCGGCGAAATCCACCGCGAAGCGCCACGAGAAATACTCGCGCTTCTTGCCGATCACCCCGCCCAGGCCGGTGCGGGTGGCCACGGCCTGGGCCAGCGGTGGGCGTGCCGGCGGTTCGGCGCCCCAGTACAGGCGATAGCCCAGCAGCATTTCCTGGCCCGGCTGCGGTTTCGCTTCCGGATTCCAGAACGCCACGATGTTGTCGAAGGTCTCGTCCACGGTGGGGATCTCCACCAGCTGCACCGAGCCCTTGCCCCACTGGCCCTTCGGCTCCACCCACAGGCACGGGCGCTTCTCGTAGAACACGCCGTCGTCCTGGTAATGGTCGAAATTGCGGTCGCGCTGCAGCAGGCCGAACCCACGCGGGTTGCTGTCCACGAACATGTTGAAGCGCAGCTGGCGCGGGTTGGACAGCGGGCGCCAGATCCATTCGCCCGAACCGGTCCACATCGAAAGGCCGTCGGTGTCGTGGATCTCCGGGCGCCAGTCCCAGGCCATGCGGCGGTCGTTCTCGCCCACCTGGTACATGCTGGTGCACGGCGCGATGCCGAGCCGTTCGATGGCCTTGCGCGGGTACAGCGCCACGTCCACGTCCATCAGCAGAACGTCACCGTTGGTGATGGCGAAGCGGTAGGCGCCGGCGACGCTGGGCGAATCCAGCAGCGCGTACACCACCAGCGTATTGGAGTCCTTGGCGGGCTGCTCCAGGAAGTAGGCGATGAAATCCGGGAATTCTTCCGGGCGGTCCATGCCGGTATCGATCGCCAGTCCGCGCGCGGACTGGCCGTACTGGCCTTCCTTGCCCACCGCGCGGAAATAGCTGGCGCCCAGGAACGCGGCGAAGTCGCGGTCGGTGTCCTGGCGGGTATTGAGGCGGAAGCCGGCAAAGCCCAGGTCGGCCGGCAGCTGCCCGTCCTTCAGGCCGCTCTTGCCGTAGTTGAAGGCCGCCGGGTCGTAGGCCAGTTCCTGTGCCATGCCATCGACCACGTCGAACATGCGCACCGGCGAGTGGAAGTACAGGCCGAGGTGGAAGAACTTGGCCTGGAAGCGGCCGGGCTGGTCGGCCCACAGCGCGTGGTCCTGGCGGTAGCTGATCGACTGGTACTGGTCCCAGTCCAGCGCCTCCAGCGGCCCCGGCAGGGTGCGCCGGTGGGTCTTGTAGGCGGCCTCGGACAGCGCGCGCGCCTGGCCTTTCAGCACGGCGAAGTCGAACGGCTGCGGCTGGCCGAGCCGGCGCAGGCCCACCTGGCTGCCCTGCGCGGCGCAGGCCGGCAGCGCGGGGAAACCGATGGCGGCCAGGGCCAGGGAGGCGTTGCGGAGGAAGTCGCGTCGTTGCATGCGGGCAGCGATGGCAGGAAAGGGCCGGCCATCATAGGCATGACCACGTTAATTCGCCGCTGTCGCGCGCGGTGGTCGTTCAGCCGGACGCCGGGCGCCGCGCGCCACGCCCGGCGTACAGGCCTGCAGCAGCTGCTCGATCTGCCGGGCCACGCAACCGC
>NZ_CAUQPH010000041.1:0-29038 GCF_963519925.1 uncultured Stenotrophomonas sp.
GCCAGGGTGCGGCCCCCGCGCTCGGCACCGCGCTGCGCGCGGCGGTCCCCTTCCACGGGCGCGCGCAGCGCCTGCAGCAGGTGGGCGGCGAGGTCGCCGTTCCATACCGATTCCACCGCGCCCATGGCGACGTAGTTTTCAACCCCCGGCGCGAACACCGGCGAGCTCTGGCTGAGCGCCTGCAGTTTCTCCAGCGGCTGCTTGGTCACCCGCGCCATCGCGCGCAGGTCCATCACCCGCACCTGCGCATCAGGCAGCGCGTGGATGTGGTCGGCCATCAGTCCGAACGAGAGGAAGCCGCCGCTCACCGACTCGCCGTACACCAGCGTGACCAGGCGCGCGCCGCGGCGGCGCGCCAGGTCCAACGACTGGGCGAGGTGGGCGAAGTAGCCGTTGATGCCGAGCAGTTCGTCGCGGCGTGCCAGGCGCTGCCCGGCGGTGTCGACCAGCATCACGATGGGGCGGTGCGGGTCGGCCGCGGTGCTGGCCAGCACGGCCTCGGCCAGCACCAGCGCGTGGTCCACGCCGACTTCGAGCTTGTCGGCGGTGCCGATCACGGTGACCGCGCCGTCGTCGGTGCGGGCGGTGCCGGTCAGCACGGCATCGGACACGGTGATGTCGTGGCCGCGCGGGAACAGGGCGTCGAGCAGGTCGCTGAGCGGCGCGGTCATGGCAGGCTCCGTTGCGCGGTGGCGGCGAGGAAATCAGCGGTGTCCAGCAACGGCAGCCGCTGCGGCTCTTGAATACCCATCTGCGCCCAGATTTCCAGCCCGTCGCGGCACCCGCTCCACGCCTGGGCGCGGGCCTTCAGCGCTGCGTGGCGAGCCTGCAGGGCCGTCAGTGCACGCCCGGTGTCGTCGCTGTCGGTGTCCGGCTGCAGCGCATCGAACGCGGCCTCGGCGAAGGCGTCGATCGCGTCGGGCACCAGCACCTGCGCCTGGTCGATCAGGTAGCGGTGCTTGCCGCCGGTGACCCGCCACACCAGTGCGCGGTCGCGCGCGTCGAACTCCTCCACCCCGCGCACGGTTTCGATAACCTCCGGGCCGGACAGCGACAGCCGACCTTCCTCGGACATGATCACGGTGGTACAGCAGCGCGCCACGATGCCCATGCCGCCGAACGCACCGTTGCCGCTGCCGATCAGTGCCAGCACCGGAATTCCGGCCGCACGGACGGCGAGGGTGGCGCGCATGATTTCGGAAATGGCGATCAGCCCGGCGTTGGCTTCGTGCAGGCGCACGCCGCCGGTGTCGAGCAGCAGCAGCACGCCGTCGGCGCTGGTGTGCGCGGCACGCTGCAGCAGGCCGGTGAGTTTGGCGCCGTGCACTTCTCCCACGCCACCGCCCATGAACTGGCCCTGCTGCGCGGCCACCAGGACGCGCCTGCCGCGCAGGCGACCTTCGCCGACGACGATGCCGTCGTCGAACGCGGCCGGCTGGTCCAGCTGCGCCAGGTGCGGGCTGATCGCGCGCTGTGCAGGGCCGAGCAGTTCGCGGAAGCTGCCGCTGTCCAGCAGCCCGGCGATGCGCTCGCGTGCGTCGGCTTCGTAATAGCTGTGGCGGCGGGCGGTGCTCATGCGTTGCCTCCGGCGCGCAGGCTTTCCACCGCCTGGTCCAGGCGCAGGCTGACCACGGCCGGGGTGGCGCCGGCGTCGTTGATCGAGACCTGCACATCGCACAGCGGGTGACGGCGGGCGAAATCGCCGATCACCGCTTCCCAGATCGTGCCGAAACCGCGCGCGGCGGTGATGATGCGCACCGCCATGGCGCCGTCCAGTGCGGCCGGTTCCAGCAGGATCTCAAGGTTGCCCGAGGCCAGCACGCCGACCAGCACCGCGTCGGTGGGGAAGCGGACGTGTTCGGTGCCGCTGAATCGATAGTCGAGGGTTTCCATGTCCGGTTCCCTTACCAGTTGCGGAAGCGCTTGGGCGGGTCGTACAGGCCGCCGGACCAGCGCACGAGGTCCTTCACCGACCGCGCGGCGAGCAGGTCGCGGCTGGCGTCGCGCATGTGGATGCCGAGGTCGTCGGGACGCTGGATCACGCCACGGTCGCGCAGGTTCTCGACCATGGCGCGGTCGCGTCCGAGGCCGACGGCGGTGTAGCCGGCTACGCCGCGGATCGCCTGTTCGCGCTCCTCGGGGCTTCGGCACAGCAGCAGGTTGGCGATGCCTTCCTCGGTGAGCACGTGGCTGACGTCGTCGCCGTAGATCATCACCGGTGGCAGCGGCATGGCGGCGCGCTCGGCCAGCTCCCAGGCATCCAGGCGGTCGACGAACGCCGGGGCCATGTGTTCGCGGAAGGTTTCCACCATCTGCACCACCAGCTTGCGTCCGCGCGGCATGTCGCCGGGGCGCGCGGCCTGCTGGCCGGCCTTGAGCCAGGCCGGACTGGCGTGGCGGCGGCCGCGTGCATCCGAGCCCATGTTGGGGGCGCCGCCGAAGCCGGCGATGCGGTCGCGGGTGGCGGTGGAGCTGTTGCCCTGCAGGTCGATCTGCAGGGTGGAGCCGATGAACATGTCGCAGGCGTACAGCCCGGCGGTCTGCGAGAAGGCGCGGTTGGAACGCATGGTGCCGTCGGCGCCGGTGAAGAACACATCGCTGCGTGCGGCGATGTACTGCTCCATGCCCAGCTCGGAGCCGAACGAGTGCACCGATTTGACGAAGCCTGATTCGATCGCCGGAATCAGTGCCGGGTGCGGGTTGAGCGCCCAGTGCTGGCCGATCTTTCCTTTCAGGCCCAAGGATTCGGCGTAGGTGGGCAGCAGCAGTTCGATCGCGGCGGTGTCGAAGCCGATGCCGTGGTTGAGCCGGTTGACGCCGTACTCGGCGTAGATGCCTTTGATGGCCATCATCGCCATCAGCACCTGGATCTCGGAGATCTGCGCCGGGTCGCGGGTGAACAGCGGTTCGATGTGGTTCGGGCGCGGGGCCTGCACCACGAAGTTGACCCAGTCGGCGGGAATGTCGACGCGGGGCAGGGTGTCGACGATCTCGTTGACCTGGGCGATGACGATGCCGCCGCCGAAGGCGGTGGCTTCGACGATCACCGGGGTGTCTTCGGTATTGGGGCCGGTGTAGAGGTTGCCGTGGCGGTCGGCGGCCTGCGCGGCTACCAGCGCGACCTGGGGGGTGAGGTCGATGAAGTAGCGGCCGAACAGTTCCAGGTAGGTGTGGATGGCGCCGATCTGGATGCGCCCTTCGGCGACCAGGTTGGCCAGCCGCACCGATTGCGGGCCGGAGAAGGAGAAATCCAGCTTCGAGGCGATGCCGCGTTCGAACACGTCCAGGTGCGAGGGCAGCGAGAGCACCGACTGCACCATGTGCAGGTCGTGGACGCGGGCCGGGTCGAGCTCGGCCAGGCATTGGGCGAGGAAGTCGGCCTGCTTCTGGTTGTTGCCTTCCAGGCAGACCTTGTCGCCGGGTTCGAGCAGCGCGTGCAGCAGGTCGCCGACGTCCCCGGCGGCAACGCTGCGGCCGCGCGCGAAGGGGGCGGCCCGTTCAAGCCGGGCGTGGCGACCGCGTTGCCGGGTGTCCCAGGTGGGGGTCATGGCGGGGTTCCGAAGGGCGTTTCGGTAATTACGCCATAATTACGGAACCGGTTGCAACCCGCACCGCAACAAAAAAGGGCCCGCCTGACGGCGGACCCTGTTTTTGCGTCGTGCGGATATCGTCACCGGGATTGCGTCAGAAACGTTGCGTCACCGGGGGTGCGTCAAACGCATTAGACGCGTTGCGCAACCAGGGTAGCGCCGACTGTTAGTCGGCTCGGCGTCTGGCGCGGTCTGCCAGACCCCACCAACAGCCGGCGACCAACGGTCGGCGCTACCGTTCCGGACGTTTCCGGACGACCGTTCAGTCTGTTCCGCATGTTTCCAGAGATTTACGGATGTTTCCCAATGTTTCCTGACCTTCCCGCCTGCGCTCAGAACTTCCAGCGCAGGCTGGCCGAAACAAACCGCGGCTCGCCGTAGTTGTTGTAATCCAGGTTCGCCCAGTAGGTCTTGTCCAGCGCGTTGCGCACGTTCAGCGAGGCGGTCCAGCTGTCGTTGATGGCGTAGTTGGCGTGCAGGTTGACCAGCATGTAGGCCGGCTGCTTCACGGTGCGGGTGCCACCCAGCGGGTAGGGGATGTTGTAGCCCGCCACTTCGCTCTGCCAGGAGAAACCGCCACCGACGGTCAGCCTGTCGAGCACGCCGGGCAGGCGCACGCTGGTGTTGAGCTGCAGCAGGTCTTCGGGCGGGTTGGCGTAAAGCATGTCGGTGGGGGCGCGGGTCACCTTGACGTGGGTGAAGCCGGCATTGACGGTCCAGCCGGGCATCACTTCGCCGTTGATGTCCATTTCCCAGCCACGCGCCTTGGTGCCGTTGACGCCGACGTAGGCGGAGCTGCCGTCGCTGAGCGAGTTGTCGGGCACGCTCATGTCGCGCACGGCGTAGTTGTCCTGCTTGGCTTCGAACAGGGCGGCGTTGGCGGTCAGGCGGCCGCCGAACCACTGGCTCTTGAGGCCGGCTTCGAGGTTGGAACCCTGCACCGGGGCCAGCAGGTTTTCGTTGCGGTCCTTGTAGTTCTGCGGGTTGAAGATTTCGGTGTAGCTGGCGTAGGCGGACACGTTCGGGGTGATGTCGTAGACCAGGCCGACATAAGGGGTAACTTCGTCGCTGACCTTGTAGGCGCCGCTGGTGGCGGTATAGGCGCCGGCGGCGTTGTAGGCGCGGGTCAGGGTCTCCCAGCGGCTGAGGCGGGCGCCGGCGATCAGCGACAGCGGGTCGGCCAGGCGCAGGCGGGTGGCGAGGTAGAAGCCGCTCTGGGTGGTGTGGGCGACGCGGCGGGCGCCGGTGCGGGTATAGGTGACTTCGGAGATGTCGCCGTTCCAGCCATACACGTTGGGGATGTAGTAGCAGCGCTCGGTGCCGCAGCGTGCCCAGTCGGTGGGGTAGCGAAGGGCGATGGTGTTGGTGGTGCTTTCCAGGTCGGCCCACTGTGCGCCGACGGTGAGGTCGTGTTCGCGGCCGAACAGGGGGAAGGTGCCGCTGAGGTAGGCGTCGACGTTGCGGCGGGTGTCTTCGGAGTCGCCGGCGGCGGCGCGCAGGAAGATGCCGGCGCCGGTGACGGGGTCGGGGTTGCCGGTGCCGTACAGGCGGACGTTCTGGACGTTGCCGCGGGTGTAGGCGGTGTTGATCTTGAGCAGCCAGTTTTCGCCGAAGCGCTGTTCGAGGTTGGCGAAGGCAGTGCTGGTTTCGCGCTGCCAGTAGCTCCACTTGGGCGAGAGGTTGGTCTCGCGCGGGAGGTGGGCAAAATTGCCCTGGCTGTCGAAGAACGGGACGGTGCCCCAGGTGGAGCCGACCGGGTTGTTGTCCTGGGTCTGGTAGCCGACGCTCAGGGTGGTGCTGTCGGTGAGGTCGCCTTCGAGGACGGCCATGCCGGCCATCTTGTCTTCCTTGTAGCGGTCGTAATACAGCTCGCGGTCGGTGTAGGCGGCGACGACGCGGCTGCGGAAGCGGCCGTCGGCGGTCAGCGGGGCGTTGACGTCGGCTTCCATGCGGCGGAAGTCCCAGCTGCCGGCGCTGACGGCGAAGGAGGCGTCGAAGTCCTTGCCGGGGCGCTTGCGCAGCAGGTTGACGGTGGCGGAGGGAATGCCGGCGCCGCTGAGCAGGCCGTTGGCGCCGCGGATGACTTCGATGCGGTCGTAGAAGGCGGTGTCGTATTCCTGGTTGGTGGAGCCGCTGTAGGTGGGGATGCCGTCGACCTGGAAGTCGGTGATGGCGAAGCCGCGCGCGTAGTACAGGGGCCGCTGGGTGTCGTAGAAGGAGACGCTGACGCCGGTGACGTTGCGCAGGACGTCGTTGATGCTGAACAGCGCTTCGTCCTGCAGGCGGCCGAGGCCCAGGACGGTGGAGGACTGGGGCGTTTCCTGCAGGCTGATCGGCAGGCGGGTAGTGCTGGACGGGGCGCGCTGGGTGCTGACCACGTTCACTTTGTCCAGGGTCTTGGCGTCGCTGGCGGCATCCAGGCTGTCGGCGAGGGCCAGCGGCGAAGCCAGCGACAGCGCGGCAAGCAGGGCCAGACCCAGCGGGGCACGGCGGACGGAAGCGGGGGGCACGGAACGGAAGGACATACGCGGTCTCAGCGGCAGGTGGGGGTGCACAACGGGATGCAAATGTAAATCGTTCGTATTCTAATTACAATAATTTAACGCGGGTGGAGCGGTGGCGTGTGTGTGCTATCGGCTGGGGGCGCGGGGCGGCAGGGGGTAGCGGGACACGCGTGAACCCATCCATGGGGCTTATCGCAGCATCCATGCTGCTCAAAGTCCCGCTACCCCCTGCCGCCCCGCGCCCCCGACACATTCCGATGGCGGTAGGGCAAGCAAAAAAAAACCGGCCGAAGCCGGTTTTTTTTGTAGAGCGGGGCTCTGCCCCGCTGCTTTTGCTGCCCTTCGCTGCATGCTTACAACGCCTGCAACTCCTCATCCTTGTTGCGCTTCTCCACCGGCGCTGGCGGCGGCGGGGTCATCATCACCGCCGGGCTCGTTTCGGCCGGCACGTCCAGGAACTGCAGGCGCAGGGTGTCGCTGGTCTGGCGGCGGATCTCGTTGGTCAGGGCGGCGCTGTCGTTGAGCTTGCGCCCATAGGACGGCACGATTTCCTTCAGGCGCGCTTCCCAGCCGGCGGCCATCTGCTCGGGGAAGGCCTTCTTGAGCAGGTCGAGCATGATCGGCGGCGAGGTCGAGGCGCCGGGGGAGGCGCCGAGCAGGGCGGCCAGGGTGTGGTCCTGGTCGGTGACGATCTCGGTGCCGAACTGCAGCACCGCGCCCTTTTCCGGGTCGCGCTTGATGATCTGCACGCGCTGGCCGGCGGTGACCAGGGTCCAGTCTTCGCGCTTGGCGGTGGGGAAGTACTTGACCAGTTCGGCCTGGCGGTCGTCGTCGTTGAGGCGGGCCTGGCCCATCAGGTACTTCACCAGGTCCAGGTTTTCCAGGCCCACGTCGAGCATGCCGGCGACGTTGTTGTGGTTGACCGAGGAATACAGGTCGAACCAAGAGCCGTGCTTGAGGAACTTGGTGCTGTACAGGGCGAACGGCCCGAACAGGACCACCGGCTTGCCGTCGAGCTTGCGCGCGTCCAGGTGCGGCACGGACATCGGCGGGGAGCCGGTTTCGGCCATGCCGTAGGCCTTGACGCTGTGGCGGTTGGCGATTTCCGGGGCCTGGAAGGCAAGGAACTGGCCACCGACCGGGAAGCCGGCGTAGTTCTTCGATTCGGGAATGCCCGAGAGCTGCAGCAGCTTGAGTGCGGCGCCACCGGCGCCGATGAAGACGAAGCGCGACTTGAGGGTGGATTCGGTGCCGGCCTTGAGGTCCTTGACGGTGACGTTCCAGGTCTTGTCATCGTTCTGGCGCAGGGCGCGGACTTCGTGTTCCAGGTGCAGGCTGAAGTTCGGGTTGCGCTGCAGGCCGGCGGTGAGCTGGCGGGTGATCACGCCGAAATTGACGTCGGTGCCCAGCGGCATCCAGGTCGCGGCGACCTTCTGGTTCGGGTCGCGGCCTTCCATCAGCAGCGGTGCCCAGGCTTTGATCTGCGCGGGGTCTTCGGAGTACTGCATGCCGTAGAACAGCGGGTTGCGGACCAGCGCCTGCTGGCGCTTGTGCAGGTAGGCGATGTTGTCATCGCCCCAGACGAAGCTCATGTGCGGGGTGGGGTTGATGAAGTCCGACGGCTGGCTCAGGCGACCTTCCTTGACCTGGTGCGACCAGAACTGGCGCGAGATCTCGAACTGCTCGGCAATGCCGACCGCGCGCTTGGTTTCGATGCTGCCGTCCGGCAGTTCCGGGGTGTAGTTGAGTTCGGCGAAGGCCGAATGGCCGGTGCCGGCGTTGTTCCAGCCATCCGAGCTTTCCAGGGCCACGCCGTCCAGGCGTTCGAACACCTGGATGTTCCAGTCCGGCTGCAGTTCCTGCAGGAAGGTGGCCAGGGTGATGCTCATGATGCCGCCGCCGACCAGCACGACGTCGACCGGCTTGTCATTCGCGGCTGCCGGGACCGAGCGCTGGTGCAGCGGCCAGAACAGGAACAGGGCCGCTGCGATCAGCAGCAGGGCGAACAGGGCGAGGAGGGTCTTGGCAACCGTGCGGCGCCGGCGCGGCTTTGCGGGGCCGGCTGCGGAACGTTGCGCTGCGACGTCCGACGTCGTTCCAGACGGTGTCGTCATGGGAGTTCTCTTCTTTGGTGAGATGGGGGCAGGATGACGACGCTTCGGGGAAGAAACGTGAAGAAACAAGCTCTTGGCGCATCCAGACCCCGATTTTAGCCCTTTCCGGTACGGATTTGGTGCAACGCAGCATTCCCGCCAGCGTTTACCACCGTCTGGTCGCCGTCCTCGATACGATCGGGCCGGTGTAGAGCCACCCCTGCGTGGCTGCCCCGATCAATCCGCTCCCATCGTGAAGTACTCCGCCAGGAAGTACCCGCACTGGTATACGAGGGCCAGGATCCCCAATCCCAGATGCACCGGTCGCGAGCGGCTGGCGATACCCACTCCGGCGATCACCAGCATCACCCCGGTATGCACCGGATACGCCTCGCCCAGCATCTGCCAGCGGCTGTGGCCCTTGATCGCGGTGTCGCCCAGGTCAAGCAGGGTCACCAGCGCCAGCATGCCGAAGAAGCCGGCGCGGCGCTGCAGCAGGTAGTGCTCGTAGCTGCCGTATTCGCGCAGGTCGTCGGGGAACAGCAGCACGCACAGCATGTACCAGCTGGCGCAGTAGCCGATCACGAACAGGTACAGGCCGAAGGTCCACTGCCGCACTTCGGCCAGGCGGAATTCCCACCACCAGAAGGTCACCACCGACACCAGCGTCCACAGCACCCAGCACAGGTGGATGCCGGACCAGCCGCCGCGCCGGGCCGGGTGCTCGATGATCGAGGCCAGCCCCTTCACCAGGGTGGTGATGCTCAGGCCCAGGATGATGCTGAGCACGACGCGGATGTGCAGGTAGACCGGATCCGATTCCATGGAACGCCCCAGCGTTGGTTGCCCCGATCCTGCCAGATGCGCCCGGTAGGTACCGACCGTTGGTCGGCATTGGGTACCTACCGTTTGCGGCGGACCAGCGTTGCCGATGCGGCCAGCACCGCCTGGGTCAACAGTGCCATGGTCTGCACGTCGCCCTTCCAGTGCTGCCAGTACAGCGGCACGTCTTCCCACGCGCGCTGCTTCATCAACACCAGCCGCCCCGCCTCCAGGTGCCGCTTCACCAGCGGCAGGGGATTCATGGTCCAGCCCAGCCCGCCCAGGTTGGCCTGCACGAAGGCACGCGTGGATGGGATCCACCAGGTCGGCGCGGTCATCGGCAGGTCTTCGCCGGCCAGCCGGCGGGCAAAGCGCGCCTGCATGTCGTCCTTGCGGTTGAACACCAGCACCGGGGCCTGGGCCAGCGACTGCGCGTTGACCCCCTTGCCGAAATAGCGCGCATGGAAGGCCGGTGTGCAGGTGGCGGCGTAGCGGATGCTGCCCAGCGGATGGATCTGGCAGCCCTGCACCGGTTCGTCCAGCGTGGTCACCGCGCCCAGCACCGCGCCCTGGCGCAGCAGGGCCACGGTATGGTCCTGGTCTTCCAGGCGCAGGTCCAGGGTGGTGCCGGTCTGCCCGGCGAAGCGCAGCGCGGCATCGGTGAACCAGGTCTCCAGGCTGTCGTGGTTGACCGCCACCGGGATGCTGGCATGCGGCAGGTCCTCGTCGGCGATGCCCATCCGGTGCAGGGCGTCGTGTTCCAGCAGCGCGGTCTGCTCGGCCAGCTGCACCAGCACCTGGCCTTCCGGCGTGGCCACCGCCGGCGAGGCGCGCTTGACCAGCAGCCGGCCCACGCGGTCTTCCAGCGCCTTGACCCGCTGCGAGACGGCCGAAGCGGTGACATTGAGCGACTGCGCGGCGCGCTCGAAGCTGCCTTCGCGGATCACCGCCGCCAAGGCACGCAGCTGGGCATGGTCGATGCGCATGGTCTTAAGTTCCGCTAAAGATGGTTAAGTAAGTTTAGCTCTACTTTTTCATGTTGCGGCGCGACAATACGCGCCATCCGGTGCTGTACGCCTTGGCGAGGCACCGCTCCCCCGCAAGACAGGTAGCAACCCATGTTCTCTTTCATTTCCGGCGGCCCCGGTCTGGCCGCGTGGTTCAGTGGCGCCGCCGCCGGCATCGGCCTGTTCGCCGTGGTCGGCGCGCAGAGCGCCTTCATCCTGCGCCAGGGCATCCTGCGCAGGCACATCGTGCCGGTGGTGGCGACCTGTGCGGCGATCGATGCGATCTTCATCTTCGCCAGCGTGGCCGGGCTGAGCACGCTGACCCGCGCGCTGCCGTGGCTGACCACCGTGGTGCTGTGGGGCGGCGTCACCTTCCTGGCCTGGTACGCCTGGCAGTCGGCGCGCCGCGCGCTGGCCGGTACCGGCGGCATGCAGGTGGACGACAGCGACAACAGCTCGCGCCGCGCGGTGCTGACCGCTGCGGTCGGCTTCTCGCTGATCAACCCGCATTTCTGGCTGGACATGATGGTGATCGGCTCCATCGCCGACAACTTCGGCAACGCGCGCATGGCCTTCGCCGCCGGCGTGGTCACCGCCAGCTGCCTGTGGCTGACCGCGCAGGGCCTGGGCGCGCGGATGCTGGCGCCGTTGTTCACCAAACCGAAAACCTGGCGGATCCTCGACGGCACCATCGCCGTGATCCTCTCCATCCTGGCCCTGAGCCTGGCGTTCCGCGGCGTGCATTGATCTTTCTCTCTCTCCGTCAATGCACGTCTAAATGGCACCGTTCGCGGTGCCATTTTCTTTTTCGGCAGCAGAGCGACGTCGCGTGTCGTAACTGGCGCGCGCTGATGCGATACGCCTAGAATCGCCGCTCACGGACAGGGTGTCCGGACGGAGAGAGAAGGATGCGTCATTCGAAGTGGGCGGCGTGGGTCGTCATGGCCCTGCTGTGCGGGCCGGTTGCACAGGCGGCCGCGGCAGGGCTGGACCTGGAGCAGTTTCTCAAGCGCGACACGTTCAACGACATCAAGTTGTCGCCGGGCGGCCAGTACTACGCGGCCACCGTTCCCATGGAGGACCGCACCGCGTTGGCGATCCTCGCCCGCGAGGGTGGCAAGGTGGTCGGCTCGTTCGTACCGCCGAAGAACAACCATGCGAGCACCTTCTACTGGGCCAGCGACGACCGCGTATTGATCGGCCTGGCCGAGAAGTTCGGCTCGCTGGACAAGCCCCAGCCCACCGGTGAGCTGTATGCGCTCAGCGCCAGTTCCGGCCGCGGCGAACTGCTGGTGGGTTACCGCGTGGAGAGCAATGGTCCGGGGACGCGCATCCAGCCCAAGAAGGTCGAGGCGGTCGCCGCCTTCCTGATCGACTCGATGCCGCAGGAGGAGCGCAACGTACTGGTGTCGGTGTGGCCGTTCTCCAGCGACCCGTTCACCCGCGTGGACCGCCTGGACATCACCAGCGGCCGCCGGCAGACGGTGGCACGCTCGCCGGTACGCAATGCCGGGTTCGTCAGCGACCCGGCCGGGCGGATCCGCTTCGCCCATGGCGCCGGCGTCGACAACGTCAACAAACTCTATTACCGCGACGCCAGCGGCGAAGGCTGGAAGCTGGTCAACGACGAGGCGGTGTCCAAGCGAATCGAGACCGCGCTCGGCTTCTCCGAAGATGGCAGCATCGCTTACCTTCAGGTGCAGCAGAACGACGGCCCCGACACCATCGTAAGCTGGGACCCCGCCACGGACGCGCGGGCGACCCTGCTGCGCGATCCGCTGGTCGACCCGGACCAGCTCCTGTACCGCCCCGGCACCCGGGTTCCGGTGGGGGCGCTGTACCTGGGCGAAAAGCCGCGGACCCGGTTCTTCGATGAAGCATCGGCCGATGCACGCCTGTACCGCAGCCTGGAAGCGGCGTTCGCCGGCGAAGCCGTGCTGATCACCTCCAGCACGCGCGACGGGCGCCAGGTACTCGTGCAGACCTGGTCCGGCCGCAATCCCGGCGACTTCTACGTCTTCGACACCGTGGCCAAGTCGGCCGACCACCTGATCAGCCGCAGCAGCTGGATCGACCCGCAGCGCCGCGCCGTGGTGCAGCCTTTCGCGTTCAAGGCACGCGACGGCATGGCGCTGAACGGCTACCTCACCGTGCCGTCCGCTGCCGGCACCCGGCCGCCCATGGTGGTGATGCCGCATGGCGGCCCGTTCGGTGTATTCGACGATGGCAGCTACAACGCCGAGGCGCAGATGCTCGCCGACGCGGGCTACGCGGTGCTGCAGCTGAACTTCCGCGGTTCCGGGAATTTCGGTCGCGCCTATCGGAGCGCCGGTGCGAAGCAGTGGGGCGCGGCCATGCAGGACGACCTGACTGATGCTACCCGCTGGGCGATCGCCCAGGGCCATGCCGATGCGTCGAAGGTCTGCATCTACGGTGCCAGCTATGGCGCCTACGCGGCGATGATGGGGGCGGCCCGCGAACCCGGCCTGTACCGCTGCGCGGCCGGATACGTGGGCGTGTACGACCTGCCGATGATGCACACCACCGGCGACATCCAGCGCAGTGGCTCGGGCAGCACCTATCTGAAGGAATGGCTGGGCGACCCGAAGCAGCTGGCCGAGGTCTCGCCGGTGAACCTGGCCGAGCGGATCAAGGTGCCGGTGTTCCTGGCCGCCGGTGGCGAAGACGAACGCGCGCCCATCCAGCACACCCGGCGGATGGAAGCAGCGCTGCAGAAGGCCGGCGTACCGGTGGAATCGCTGTATTACCCCACCGAAGGCCACGGCTTCTACACCGACCCGCACCGCCGCGAGTACTACACCCGGCTGCTGGCGTTCCTGGCCGCCAACCTGGGCGGAAAGACCGCCGGTGGCGCGGCTGCGGCCTCGCCCTGACCCGGCGCACGTTCTTTTTCCCGGGGCTTCTGCCTAGAATCGGCGACCCGGACAGGGTGTCCGGGACCCAGGGGGGGAAGGATGCGTACTTCAATCATGGCCGCGCTGCTTGGCGCGGCCTGTGCTGTGCTGTCGGCCCACGCGGGCGCGGTCGAACTGGACCGCTTCCTGCGCGACGAATCGTTCAACACGATCAAGATCTCCCCCGACGGCACCTATGTGGCCGCTACCGTGCCGCTGGAAGACGCCACGGCGGTGGCGATCCTGCGCAGCGCCGACATGTCGATGGTGGGCTCGTTCCGTCCACCGCGGCACAATCATGCCGGCAGCTTCGACTGGGTCAGCAACGAACGATTGGTGATCGGGTTGGCGCAGAAGCTGGGACGGCTGGACCGCCCGCGCGCCACCGGCGAACTGTATGGCATCAATGCCGACGGCAAGGCCGGCGAACTGCTGGTGGGCTACCGGGTAGGGGGCTTCAACGAAGCGCAGGTCGCTGCCTATCTCACCGATGAGCTGCCTGGCGACGACCGCAACGTCCTGGTCGCGGTGTGGCCCTTCACCGAAAACCCGTTCACCCGGGTCGAACGCATGGACGCGGTCACCGGACGGCGCGTGATCGTGGCCCGCTCGCCGGTACAGCGCGCGGACTTCACCACCGACAACACCGGCGAGGTGCGCTTCGCGCTGGGTGCCGGTTCGGACAACGTGCCCAAGCTGTACTACCGCGCGCAGCGCGGCGAGGACTGGGTGCTGATCAACGACGAGTCGGTCAGCCACCGGGTTGAAAAGCCGCTGGGTTTCTCTGCCGACGGCAGCCTTGCCTACCTGTGGGTGGAGCAGACCGAAGGCCCCGACGCGATCGTGAGCTGGAACCCGCAGACCAACGAACGGCAGCTACTGCTGCGCGACGCGGTGGTCGACCCCGGCCGGATCATCTTCCAGCCGGGCACGGGCATTCCGGTCGGTGCGTTGTACTTCGGCGACGTGCCGCGCGCACGCTTCTTCGACGACAGCTCGAGCACCGCACGGATGTACCGCACGCTGCAGGCGGCGCTGAAGGGGCCGGTGTACATCACCTCGAGCACCCGCGATGGCCGCACCGTGCTGGTGCAGACCTGGTCGGGCAGCAACCCGGGCGACTTCTATCGCTACGACACGTTGCAGAAGAAGGCCTCGCTGCTGGCCAGCCGCAGCAGCTGGATCGATCCCGGCCAGAGCGCGCAGGTGCGCCCGATCGCGCTGACCGCGCGCGACGGCCTGCCACTGCACGGGTTCCTGACCGTTCCGCACGGCAAGGAGGCACGCCAGCTGCCGCTGGTGGTGCTGCCGCATGGCGGACCCATCGGCGTGTTCGACGAGGGCGCCTACGAACATGAAACGCAGCTGCTGGCCGCGGCCGGTTACGCGGTGCTGCAGGTGAACTTCCGCGGTTCGTCCAACTACGGACGCGCGCACACCGCGGCCGGCAAGCATCAGTGGGGCCTGCGCATGCAGGACGACGTGACCGACGCCACGCGCTGGGCGATCGCCCAGGGCATTGCCGATGGCCGGCGCATCTGCATCTACGGGGCCAGTTACGGTGCCTACGCGGCGATGATGGGGCGGTGCGCGAACCCGGGCTGTACCAGTGTGCGGCCGGGTACGTGGGCATCTATGACCTGCCGCTGATGTACCAGCGCGGCGACATCCAGGATGACCGTTCCGGAGTGACCTATCTGCGCGACTGGCTGGGGCCGGCGGAGGTGGTGGCGGCGCATTCGCCGGTCAACCTGGCCGCACAGGTGCGCGTGCCGGTGTTCCTGGCCGCGGGCGGCGAGGACAAGCGCGCCCCGATACAGCACACCAAACGCATGGAGGCGGCACTCAAGCGTGCAGGCACCCCGGTCGAGAGCCTGTACTTCGCCAGCGAGGGGCACGGTTTCTACACGCCGGCGCACCGGCGTGAGTACTACACCCGCCTGCTGGCGTTCCTGTCGCGCAGCCTGGGCGGCGACACTGCCACCCCGGCTGCGCAACCGTAGCGCCACGCCCTGCGTGGCGGCACCGCGGTCGATCAGAACGCCATCGACACCTGCATCTGCGCCTGCACGTCGCGCACCCCAAGCAGGCGCTCGGCCATGACCGCGCCGCCCAGGTGGGTGCGGCGGTAGCGGTAGTCCGCGCCCAGCATCACGCGGTAGTCCATGCCTGACGGTGCCAGTCCTGGCACCGCGAAGGCGTGGTCGCCTGCACCGTGGAGGGTGGCGCTGCGCACGCTGGCACGATGCGCCAGCGACTGATGCAGCGCGGCGTCGCCGCGCAGCGACCAGCCGTTGCCCAGGGGGCCGCTGACCGAGCTGCCCAGTTCCAGCTGCATGCCACTGCGCGTACCGTCGCCGACCGACAGGCCCAGCGCATCGGCACCCACTTCATGGAACGCGCCTTCGCGCGCATGCCAGGCGGCGGCGCCGAGTCGCGGCTGCCAGTCCAGGCCCGCAACCACCAGCGCCGTGCTGAGCGTGCTGCCCAGCCGCGTGCGCGACAGCGCCCGCTGGCTGTGGGCACGCATGCGCGTGCCGCCCCACTGCAGCTGGCGCTGGCCGTCGGTCTGGTGCCATTCGTTGCCCAGCGTGTGCTGCAGGGTGAACGCGCCCAGCGCCTGGGCCATGCCGATACCCGCGAAGCGCGACTGCGAACGGGTCTGGCCGCCGTCGGTGGCGAAGTCCGAGCCCAGCAGGCCGGTGCTCAGCTGCAGCTGGCGCCCGCCGCCCAGCGCCATCGCCATCTGCATGCCCGTGCCCACGCCCTGCACGCCGGACGCGCTGGCCGATCCCGGACCAAAGGCGACCATGCGATAGCCGCTGGCCGGCGTGGCACGGGCCAGGCTCGACCAGAAGGCTTCGCCATTGGCGCCCAGGCGCAGCCCGGCCATGGCCAGCCCGGCGCCGGACAGCTGGGTCAGTGCGTGGTTGAACTCGGCAGCGCTGGACACTTCCAGGCTGTGGTACAGCGCGTTGTTGCCGTAGCCGGCTTCCAGCGCCGAGGCGACACCGTGGGTGCCGGCGTCGGCCAGGTCGCGATAATCGTTGCGGGTCATCACCACGTCGACCGTGCCTGCGTCGTCGCGTTCGGCCTGGGCCTGCCACACCACGGTGGCGCTGCGGATGTTCTGCTCACCGCCATCGGCACCAAGGAAGACGCCCTCCAGCCGGATCTGCGAGGCATCGGTACCGCGGGTGAAGCCCGTATCGACGTCGATATCGGACAGGTCGCCGCCGGCATGCAGCACCATCTGCCCGGCGCTGCCGTCGGCGTTGGTGCCCACGGTGTAGCCACCGATGCCACGCGGTGCCTGCCAGCCCAGGTCCGGTGCCGGGCGATCGGCGCCCTGGGTGGGCAGGTCGGCATGCACGCCGCTGCCGCTGCCGTACACATTGACCTGGCCGTTGTTGATCAGGCGCCCGCCGCCGCTGGCGCCCATGCGGAACGCATGCGAGTTGTCGGCGTGGATGTTGATCACGCCACCACGGCGGTTGTTGAGCGTGGCCGAGCCATCGGACTGCATCGCCACCAGATTCTGGCCACTGTTGCCACCGGCCACGCCGAGGTTGATCACGCCGTCGTTGATGAGGGTGGCACCGCGTGCGCCGGACATCGCCACCGCGCCATCACCGGTCACCGTGAGCGTGCCCTGGTTGAGCAGCGTGGCGTAGCTGCCTTCGGCGTGCAGGGCGGCGTGGTTGCGCGCGTTGCTGGTGATCTGCGCACCGCGGCGGTTGATGCCGGTGCTGGCATGGCTGTCGGCGACCAGGGTCAATACACGCGCGTTGCCGTCCAGGCTGAGCTGGCCGTGGTTGTCGAAGGCTTCGATGGTGTCGCGCTCGTTGCCGACGCGGGCGGTTACCGCGTGCACCAGTGCGCCCTGGTTGAAGCTGCCGCTGGCGGTGACGCTGCCGTGGTTGTCGAACTCGGCCATGCCGCCGAGGACGAAGCCGCCGCCCTCGACGAACAGGCTGGCGTTGCGGCGACGCTCGCCGTTGTCGAACTCGCTTTCGCCGGAGAGCGTGACCAGGGTGTCGCGCAGCTCCATGCGGCCCAGGTTCTCCAGCTCCGAATCGCCGTCGATGCGGATGGCGGCGCCGCGCGCGGACAGGGTGCCATGGTTCTCCAAGCTGCCATCGCGCTGCAGCTGCAGCTGGCCCTGCAGGTCGAGGTGGCCGTAATTGTCCAGCTCGCCGTCGTTTTCCAGCAACAGGCGCGCGGCCTGGCCGATGCGCAACGTACCGTTGTTGCGCAGCTGGCCGTCGTTGCGCACCGCAAGCGTGCCGGCGCCGATCTGCAGGGTGCCTTCATTGCGCGCGTTGCCGACCACGCGGGTTTCCACGTTGCGGTCCCAGCTGATGTCGGTGCCGGGGGCGGCCAGCTGCTGGTTGCCGCCGTATTGGCCGCCTTCGCTGCCGGGCACGGTGCCGCCACCGCCACCGCCACCACCACCGTCGCTGCTGCTGCCGCCACCGCCACCCCCGGCCGCTGCTGCAGCGCCGCCGGCCAGGGCCAGTCCGCCCAGCAGCCAGCCGCTTACGCCGCGCGATCCTACCTCGGTGTCGTCGCAGTGCAGGTCATCGGTCGTGGCGTCGCAGTCCGAGGTGTCGTCGGCCTGCACGGGGGCAGCGAAGGTGGTGCAGAGGGCAAGGGCGATGAACGCGGCCAGGGGCCGACGGGACGGAACTGCGGGGGTCATTGGACACTCCATGGACGCATCAGGGAAGGCATGCACCTGCTTCGGACAGGTCTGCACGCGGGGAGCGCCATGGTGGTGAGCGGTCGTGCGGGAGTAACTACAACTAGTTTCAACGACCAGGAAGTGTGACCCGGTCGGATGGTGTTAAGAACCGTTTATATGCAAGGCGCCCGAATGGATCTGCGCCAGAAACGACAACGGCATCAATGGGTGCCGTTGGGGTGTCACTTCACGCCGTGCATCATCCGCTTCAACCACGGCGCGCTGGCCAGCGCGACGGCGGCGCAGCCCAGGCCGATCCACATCAACAGCCAGAACAGGTGTTCGTAGCTGGCGGCGGCGGTGGCGATGTTCATGGTTTCGCCCTCCGGCACCTCGATGGCGGCGAGCTTGCCGAACAGGGCGGCCAGCGTTTCGGAAAATGCCGTGGCGAGGAACCATGTTCCCATCATCAGGCTGACCACGCGCGGGGCGGCGAGCTGGGTAACCGCGGACAGGCCGACCGGCGACAGGCACATCTCGCCGATTTCCAGCACCAGGTAGGCCAGGACCAGCCACCACACGCTGGCCATCTGGCCGGTGGCGCCGACCTGTTGCGCCGCCAGCGCCAGTGGAATGAAGGAAAGGGCGCCGAACACCAGGCCGAGCGAGGATTTGACCGGCTTGGAGGGGTCCAGACGGCGCCTGTCCAGCCACGCCCAGAGCAGGGAAAACAGCGGCGCCAGCACGACCAGGAACAGGCCGCCGAGGTAGGTGAGCGAGCCAGCGGTCTGCGGAATCACCAGGCAGTCGCGGACCAGCAGCACCAGCATCAGGGCGACGATGGCGATGAACAGCGTGCGCGGGGCGCTGGAGCCGGGGTTGCGTTCGGACAGGCGGGCGGCGACCACGAAACCGAGCGGGGCCAGCAGCAACGAGGCGATCGACCACGGCAGCGGGGTGCCGCCCTGGATCACCAGCGCGGGGACCAGGTCCTTGGTCAGCATGCGGTCGGTGAAGGTGACCCAGGAGCCGTACGTCTGCTCGTACAGGGTGAAGAACACCAGGGCCATGAAGATCAGCGCCATCAGGGCGATCATCTGCTGGCGCTGCACGGGGGTGCAGCGGGTGCCGGTGAACCAGGCGAACCAGACCAGTACGGCACCGAGCACGACGATCATCAGCATCAGCGCCAGGCTGATTTCGCCGCCAAGGGCGAACGCGCCGTTGGCGGCGGCCCACATCAATGCGGCCACCGGCAGCACGCCGAGCACGGCGGCGGCGTAGATCAGCCATTCGCGGCGCAGGCCGAACACGGGCTGGCGCAGCGCGGCGGGATCGGTGGGTTCGGCGTGGCCGTGCAGGTACTTCTGGCCCCACAGGAACATGGCCAGGCCGACCACCATGCCGATGCCGGCGGCGCCGAAGCCGTATTTCCAGCCATACGCTTCGCCGAGGAAGCCGCAGACCAGCGAGGCGAACAGGGCGCCGAGGTTGATGCCGGCGTAGAACAGCGAGAAGCCGGAATCGCGGCGCGGGTCGTTCTCGGGGTAGAGCTTGCCGACGATGGTGGAGATGTTGGGCTTGAGGAAGCCCACGCCCATGATGATCAGGGCCAGCGAGAGGTAGGTGACGCCGAGCGCGGCATCGTCGCGGACCACCTGGCCGTCGATGCGGGTGGCGGCGTGGCCTTCGAAGGCCATGCCAAGGTGGCCCAGCACCAGCAGCACGCCGCCGAACACCACCGCCTTGCGCATGCCCAGCCAGCGGTCCGCGAGCAGGCCGCCGAACACGGGAATGCAGTAGACCAGGCCACCGTAGGCACCGAGCAGGTCCAGCCCGGCCTTGTCGCCGAACAGGTGGTACTTGGTGAGGTACAGCAGCAGCAGCGCCTTCATGCCGTAGAAGGAGAAGCGCTCCCACATTTCGGTGAAGAAGCAGACGTAAACGCCCTTGGGGTGGCCAAGGAAGTCGTCGGAAGCGGGCAGGGCGGTAGCGGTCATCAGGCGATAGGCGACAAAACAGGTCGCGATTATCACGCTTTCGGCGTCTTTACCGTTATCGGCTGGGGCGCGGGCGGCGGCGGGAAACAGCAACGTCAAATGCACGTGCCGAACCGCGTAGAGCCACGCCATGCGTGGCTTGCTCTTCGCGGTGCACCCGGCAGCCACCCATGGGGTGGCTCTACAGGTACCGCAACCAGAGCAGGTCCTTGCGCCGCGCCTTCAGGCGCGCGAATGCGCGGGTCGGCCAGTACAGCGCCAGCGCCAGCGCGGCGGTGATCAACCAAAGCTGCCATACGTGGTTCACGCCGAAATACGCGCCATGGGTCTGGCCCCAGCGCGCCTCGGCGGCGACATACAGCGCCTTCAGCACATACAGGTGCAGCAGGTAGAAGAACATCGGGGCGGCGCCCACGTTGGCCAGCGGAGCCAGTGCGCGGGCCACGCGCGGATGCTCGTACAGGCGCAGCAGGAGCAGGCCGATGCCAAGCGTGAGCAGCAGGAACAGCAGTGACGGCGGGTACTTGGTGACGTTGAGGAGGCTCATCGCGGTCTGCATGCTGCTGCCGGACGCCTGCCACAGCGCGTCGCCGTAGACATTGGCGGCACGCAGCAGCGCGAACACGACGAGGGCGCCGCCGCCCGCCCACAGCAGGCGGCGCCGGCGCAGAGCAGCGTCGCCATTGCGGGCGAACCAGGGACCAAGCGTGTAGCCGAGGGCGATGACCGCGATCCACGGCAGGACGGGATACGAGGTACGCAGGCGCAAGGCGTCGCCGACGGCGATCCAGTCGCGCTGGTGCAGGATCTTCCAGAGCACGGCGAGCGGGCCGTCGCCGCTGGCGTGCACGCCGTCCAGCAGGTTGTGGCCGGCGATCACCGCCAGCGCCAGGGCGGCGAGGGCGCCGCGCGGCAGCCACAGCAGGAAGGCCAGGGCGACCATGCTGATGCCGATCGCCCAGATCACCTGCAGGTAGATCACGCTCGGCGGGAACTGCAGGGTCCAGGCGAAGTTCACCACGGTCAGTTCGAGCGCGATCAGGAACAGGCCGCGCTTGAGCAGGAACGCCGAGGCGGCCCGGCGCGGGTCGGGCTGGGAACTGCCGTACAGCCAGGCCGACAGGCCGGTGAGCAGCACGAACACCGGGGCGCACAGGTGGGCGAGCAGGCGGCTGGCGAACAGGGCCGGTTCGACCTGGTCGACCGCCATCGGATCGGGGACCTGCTGGTGCAGATAGAAGGTCTCACGCACGTGGTCCAGCAGCATCAGCACGATCACGGTGCCGCGCAGCTGGTCGATGGCGGTCAGGCGGGGGAGGGTGGGGGCCACGGGCACACGGGGGACGGGTGGCGTGACAGGATATAACATTACAAATGGGTTGTGCCGGTTCGGGGTCCGGGTTTGCTGGATTGGGTGATTGGGGGGGGGCATTGCCTGGTCCGGCCAACGGCCGGGGCTACGCGGGGCGCCTTTGGCGCCCCGGTATCGCCTTTCGGCGATACGCCGTGCCGTTGGCACGGCTTGCCTTGCATCTGCATGAAGGCTAGGTTTGACGGGATTTTTACAGCAGGGGCTTCCATGAACAACGACGCTGCGCCCAAACAGCTCACTTTCCGCGCGGTGGTGCTTGCCATCGTGCTGGCGGTGATCCTGTCGGCGGCCAACGCCTACTTGGGTCTGTTCGCAGGCCTGACCATCGCCACGGCCATCCCGGCGGCGGTGATTTCCATGGGGGTGCTGCGCCTGCTCGGCGGCGGCACCATCCTGGAAAACAACATCGTGCAGACCGGCGCATCGGCCGGCTCGTCGATCGCAGCGGGCGTGATCTTCACGATCCCGGCGCTGGTGATCATGGGCTACTGGCCGGACTTCAAGTACTGGTGGGTGCTCGGCATCGCCGGGCTGGGCGGCCTGCTGGGCGTACTGTTCTCGGTGCCGCTGCGGCGCTCGATGATCGTCGAAGACCCGCTTCCCTTCCCGGAAGGCAAGGCCGCGGCCGAGGTGCTCAAGGCCGGTGAAAACCCGGGCCCGGGCCTGAAGATCCTGGCGGTGTCGGCCGCCATCGGCGCGGTGGTCAAGCTGGCCGCGGAAAGCGGCATGCGCCTGATCCCGGATGCCTGGGCCACGTCGGCCTACGTCGGCAGTTCCAGGATCACCGCGTTCATCGGCACCAATCTCTCGCCGGCCCTGCTGGGCGTGGGCTACATCGTCGGCTTGAACGTCGGCATCGTGGTGGTGTCCGGCTCGATCCTCACCTGGCACATCGCGATCCCGCTGTACCAGGCGTTCTTCATGAATACCGATCCGGCCCTGGCCGCGTCGATCGCGACCGCGTCCTCGACCGAGGCCGCGTTCGCCATCTGGGGCGCGAAGATGCGCTACCTCGGCGTGGGCGCGATGCTGATCGGCGGTGTGTGGACCCTGATCTCGCTGCGCAAGTCGCTGCTCAACGGCGTCAAGAGCGGCTTCGCGGCTGCGCGCAAGAGCGGCGGCCCCGCACTGGCGCACACCGAACGCGACCTGCCGATGAAGTGGATGCTGGTGGCGCTGGTGGTGTTCACCCTGCCGCTGCTGGCGCTGTACCAGGCCATCGTGGGCCAGTGGCACGTGTCCATCCCGATGACCCTGATCATGATCGTGGCGGGCTTCCTGTTCGTTTCGGTCTCGGCCTACCTGGCCGGCCTGATCGGTTCCTCCAACAACCCGGTGTCGGGCATCACCATCTCCACCATCCTGTTCGCCTCGGCGGTGCTGGTGCTGCTGCTGGGCAAGGACGGCCTGACCCCGGTGGGTATCGGCGGCGCGCCGCTCGGTGCGGTGGCCGCGATCATGATCGGCGCGGTGGTGTGCTGCGCCGCGGCGGTTGGCGGCGACAACCTGCAGGACCTCAAGGCTGGCTACATCGTCGGCGCCACGCCGTGGAAGCAGCAGCTGATGCTGGGCATCGGCGCGTTCTCGTGCGCGCTGATCATGGCGCCGGTGCTGAACCTTCTGGCCACTGCGTACGGCATCGGGGTGAAGTCCGACCTGCACCCGAACGCACTGGCCGCACCGCAGGCCAACCTGATGGCCTCGGTGGCCAAGGGGTTGTTCGGCGGTGAACTGCCGTGGACCTTCATCGGCATCGGTGCCGTGGTCGGTGCGGCGATCATCGCGTTCGACAGCTGGCTGAAGTCGCGCAACGCACGCTTCCGGGTGCCGGTGCTGGCGGCCGCCATCGGCATCTACCTGCCGCTGGAACTGATGGTGCCGATCTTCCTGGGCGGTCTGATTTCCTACCTGGTCGAGCGGTTCCACAAGGTCCGCGCCGACGATGAAGAGGGCCGCGACCGCATCCACAAGCCGGGCGTGCTGTTCGCCGCGGGCCTGATCACCGGTGAGGCGCTGATGGGCATCGCCATCGCCGTGCCGATCGTGCTCAGCAGCCGCGCCGACGTGCTGGCCGTGCCGTTCCACCTGCCGGCCGCGCAATGGATCGGGCTGGCGGTGCTGTTCCTGGTGGGCTGGCTGATCTACCGCACCGGCAAGAAGGCCGGCACGGTCTGATTCCAGACCCCTGTGGACCCGACAGACCCCGCCATGGCGGGGTTTTGTCGTTCCAGGGTGTCCAGAATCCGCGTTTGCGGGGCAGGGCCCGGCGCTACGGCATGACCAGTGGCCGTAGCGCGCAGGGCATGGGCGACATTACCATCGGCGTTTTGCCGTTCCGCGGAGACCCCGATGAAGCTTCGTTACGCCCTGCTGCCGTTGTGCCTGTTGACCGCGTTGCCCGCGGCCGCCGCCACCCGTGGCCTGGATGTGCGCGACATGATCGCGCTGGACCGGGTCTCGGCCCCGCTGCTCACCGCCGACGGCGGCAACGTGGTGTTCGCCAAGCGCGTGGTCGGCAGCGACAGCAAGGCCAGCACCGGGCTGTTCATCCGCAACCTGCGCACCCGCGACGCCGCTCCGCCCAGGCCGCTCACCCCGGCCGGCTGGAACGTCAATTCGGCCGCGCTGTCGGCCGATGGCCAGACCGTGTACTTCCTGAGCGGCAAGGGTGGCAGCCAGCAGCTGTATGCAATGCCGCTGGCCGGTGGCGCCCCGCGCCAGCTGACCGACTTCGCAGTGGACGTGGACAGCTTCCAGATCTCGCCGCAGGGCGACCGCGTGGCCTTCAGCGCCGGTGTGTTCCAGGACTGCGGTTCGGACCTGGCCTGCACGGCGAAGAAGCTGGACGCGCACAAGGCGCGCAAGAACACCGGTGAGGTGTTCGACAGTCTGTTCGTGCGCCATTGGGACACCTGGAACGACGGTCGCCGCAACACCTTGTTCGTGGCCCCGCTGCCGGCGGCCAAGGCGGCTGCGGTGAAGGGTGCCTCGGCGATCAGCGCCACGCTGGCCGGCGATGCGCCGTCCAAGCCGTTCGGCGGCAATGACGATTTCACCTGGTCCCCGGACGGCCGCAGCGTGGTGGCCAGCATCCGCGTGGCCGGTCGCGAGGAAGCCTGGTCGACCAACTTCGACCTGTACCGCCTGGACGCCGAAGGCAAGCAGGCGCCGGTCAACCTGACCGCGGCCAACCCGGCCTGGGACGCCGGCCCGGTGTTCAGCGCCGACGGCAACACCCTGTACTACCGCGCGATGAAGCGCCCGGGTTTCGAAGCCGACCGCTTCGGGGTGATGGCGATGGACCTCGCCTCGGGCAAGACCCGCGAAATCGCGCCGTCCTGGGACCGTTCGGCGGGTGAAGTGGTGCTGGCGCAGGACGGCAAAAGCTTCTACACCGCCGCCGATGACCTGGGCGAACACCGCCTGTTCAACATCGACATCGCCACCGGCAAGGCGACCGTGGTCGCCGAAGGCGGCAGCATCGGTTCGCCGGTGATCGCCGGCAGCACGCTGGCCTATACGAAGAACAGCCTGAAGAGCGGCGACCAGATCGTGGTGGCGCAGGCCGACGGCAGCAGCCCGCGCGAGATCACGCCGAGCGCCGGCCAGATGCTGCCGGACGTGGCCTTCGGCGATTACGAGCAGTTCCAGTTCAAGGGCTGGAACAATGAAACCGTGCACGGTTATGTGGTGAAGCCGTACAACTACCAGGAAGGCAAGACCTACCCGGTGGCGTTCCTGATCCACGGCGGCCCGCAGGGCAGCTTCGGCAACGGCTGGAGCTACCGCTGGAACCCGCAGACGTATGCGGGCCAGGGCTACGCGGTGGTGATGATCGATTTCCACGGCTCCACCGGCTACGGCCAGGCCTTCACCGATGCGATCAGCCAGCACTGGGGCGACCGCCCGCTGGAGGACCTGCAGAAGGGCTGGGCGGCGGCACAGAAGCAGTATCCGTTCCTCAACGGCGACAAGGCCTGTGCGCTGGGCGCCAGCTACGGCGGCTTCATGGTCAACTGGATCGCCGGCAACTGGAACGAGCCGTGGAAGTGCCTGGTCAACCATGACGGCGTGTTCGACCAGCGCATGATGGGCTACGCCACGGAAGAGCTGTGGTTCACCGAGTGGGAGCAGGGCGGCACGCCCTTCGCCAAGCCGCAGAATTACGAGAAGTTCAATCCGGTCAACCACGTGGCGGACTGGAAGAAGCCGATCCTGATCATCCACGGCCAGCTCGACTTCCGCATTCCGGTGGAGCAGGGCCTGGGCGCGTTCACCGCGGCGCAGCGCCAGGGCATCGAATCGAAGTTCCTGTACTTCCCGGACGAGAACCACTGGGTGCTCAAGCCGCAGAACAGCGTGCAGTGGCATGACACGGTGAACGGCTGGCTGAAGCAGCACATCGGCCAGTAAGCAAAAACGGACGCCGCCTTGACCGGGCGGCGTTCGCGCATTGCATGGGCCGGCCAACGGCCGGCGCTACCCAGGGAATCGACCCTCCCGGTAGCGCCGGCCGTTGGCCGGCCTTCGACCATCGTCCGGCGCCACCGAGCGATTTGACCATCCCGGTAGCGCCGGCCGTTGGCCGGCCCTCGACCATCCCCCAGACGACCTTTCGCCCATGCCCCTGATCCAGAACGACATCGTAGTCTTCGGCCTGATCGCCGCGACCCTGGGCGCGGTGTTCTGGACCGCCTCACGCCCAACGGGCCCATGGAAGCGCTTCTACACGTTCGTGCCGGCACTGCTGCTGTGCTACATGATCCCCGGCATCTACAACACGGTCGGGTTGATCGACGGCGAAAACACCCGCCTGTACAACCCGATCGCGCGCGACATCCTGCTGCCGGCGGCGCTGGTGCTGCTGACCCTGGCGGTGGACATCAAGGGCATCCTGCGGCTGGGCCCGAAGCTGATCGTGATGTATCTGGGGGCGTCGCTGAGCATCATGATCGGTGCGGTGGTTGCGTTTGTTCTGATGAAGTGGGTGCACCCGGAAACCGTGGCCGGCGACACGTGGTCGGGCATGGCGGCGCTGGCCGGCAGCTGGATCGGCGGTGGGGCCAACATGCTGGCGATGCGCGAGGTGTTCGATGTCAACGCAACCACATTCGGCCAGTTCGCGGTGGTGGACGTGGGCGTGGGCTATGTGTGGATGGCGGTGCTGATCTTCATGGCCGGGCGCGCGGCGAAGATCGATGCGCGCACCGGGGCCGATACGTCGGCCATCGACGAGCTGAAACTGCGCATCGAAAAGTTCCAGGCCGAGCACGAGCGCGTGGCCAGCCTGACCGACCTGATGCTGATCGTGGCGGTGGCCTTCGGTACCGTGGGACTGTCGCACGCCATCGCCGGGCCGGTGTCGGCGTGGTTCAAGGGTCACGTGGCCTGGGCGTCGCAGTTCAGCCTGGACGCGCCGTTCGTGTGGGTGGTGGTGATTTCCACGACCTGCGGGCTGGCACTGAGCTTTACCCGCGCGCGCAACCTGGAAGGGGCGGGGGCCTCGAAGCTGGGCTCGCTGCTGCTGTACTTCCTGATCGCGTGCATCGGCATGCAGATGGACTTGCTGGCGCTGCTGGAACGGCCGTGGCTGTTCGCGCTGGGGCTGATCTGGATCGCGGTGCACATCCTGCTGCTGCTGGCATTGGCGATGGCGCTGAGGGTGCCGTTCTTCTACTTCGCGATCGGCTCGCAATCCAACATCGGCGGCCCGGCTTCTGCTCCCGTGGTTGCGGCTGCCTTCCATCCGTCCCTTGCTCCGGTGGGCGTGCTGCTCGGGACCATGGGGTATGCGACTGGTACATATCTCGCCTACATCGTTGGCATTACGTTGCGCGCTTTGGCAGGCGGCTGAGTTCTCCGGCCCTCGCACCGCGCGGGAAGAACCGAACAGCCAAGGCTTTAGGCGCGGATACAAAACCGTCGAGAGCGCTTTTC
Organism: uncultured Stenotrophomonas sp.; assembly: GCF_963519925.1. NCBI lineage: Bacteria > Pseudomonadati > Pseudomonadota > Gammaproteobacteria > Lysobacterales > Lysobacteraceae > Stenotrophomonas > uncultured Stenotrophomonas sp. The sequence goes on from NZ_CAUQPH010000041.1 coordinate 26,925, forward strand.
CGCCGAGGCGCGATGCGTCCCCGTGCTGATCGTTCGTATCGGCAGTCGTCTGACGACCGACCCTACCGCGCTCATGCGCGCGTGCGCTCGTACAACGTTTTACGCGGCGAGGAGGCCGCGTTCGATCAGCCAGGCTTTTGCGTCTTCGGCGTCCTGTTCGAACCAGGCGCGCGTGGAGCCGAGGCGATAGGTGTAGCCCCAGGCATCCATGTCCGTCATCAGCTGCGCGCTGCCTACGCCGGGCAACTGGCCGGCCAGCACGATCTGCAGGTAACAGGTGGCGTCTTCTTCGGGGACCGAATCGGTCGCGTCGGTGTGCACCAGCGCGCGGCGTTCGGGCGGCAGCACGATGAGGTGGCAGGCTTCGTGCAGCATCGAGTGCACCGGCGTGTCGTTGCGCACGTACACATCGCTGGCGATGATGCCCGCCTCGGGCTCGCCCCAGTAACTGCCGGGAATCGGCGCGCCGTCGGCTACCCGGTGCAGGCGCAGCGCATGCCCGGCCAGCAACGCTGCGGCGGCGTCGAAATCGATGTCGCCCACGCGGGTGACCTGCGGTTCTGCTTCAGCGGTGGCGGTCATGGCGCGGGCGTCTTGCGCCCCTTCCCGCAGGAAGGGGCAGGGCGGGTCAGGACTGCTGCGGGCCTTCCGGCAGCGCCACCGAAATGTCCAGCACGTCGTGCTCGCCGTCCTTGACCAGGTCCACCTTGACCGCGTCGGCGTCGATGTTGACGTACTTCTTGATCACTTCCAGCAGCTCACGCTGCAGCAGTGGCAGGTAATCCGGGCCGCCACGGTGGCTGCGTTCCTGCGCGATGATGATCTGCAGGCGGTTCTTGGCCGTTTCGGCGGTGGTCTTCTTCGTCTTGAGGAAATCGAACAGGCCCATGCTTACCCTCCGAACAGCTTGCTGAAGAAGCCCTTCTTTTCCACGTTTGTGAAGCGCATCGGGCGCTCTTGCCCGAGGATGCGTGCGACGGCGTCATCGTATGCCTGGCCTGCGGGAGACTCAGGGTCCAGGATCACCGGTTCGCCCTTGTTGGATGCGTTCAGCACATCGCCCGATTCCGGGATCACGCCGATCGCCTTCAGGCCCAGCACCTCTTCCACGTCCGTGATGCTCAGCATCTCACCCGACTCCACGCGGACCGGGCTGTAGCGGGTCAGCAGCAGGAAGGCCGGCACGCTCTGGCCGGATTCGGCCTTGTGCGTCTTCGAATCCAGCAGGCCGATGATGCGGTCCGAGTCGCGCACCGACGACACTTCCGGATTCACCACCACCACCGCGCGGTCGGCGAAGTACATCGCCAGGAACGCGCCCTTCTCGATGCCGGCCGGCGAATCGCAGATGATGTAATCGAAGCCGTCCGCCGCCAGGTCCTTGAGCACCTTGCCCACGCCTTCCTGGGTCAGCGCATCCTTGTCGCGGGTCTGCGAAGCAGCCAGCACGTACAGGTTGTCGAAGCGCTTGTCCTTGATAAGGGCCTGCTTGAGCGTGGCCTCGCCGTGCACGACATTGACGAAGTCGTACACCACGCGCCGCTCGCAACCCATGATCAGGTCGAGGTTGCGCAGGCCGACGTCGAAGTCGATCACCGCCACCTTCTTGCCCTGGCGTGCCAGGCCGCAGGCCAGGCTTGCGCTGGAAGTGGTCTTGCCGACGCCACCCTTGCCGGAAGTGACTACGATGATTTCAGCCAAAGGACTTCTCCTGATGATTCTGTTGGTGCACTGGCTCAGTCCAGCGCAGCGATCTTGATCTGGTCGTTTTCCAGCCACACCTGCACGGCCTTGCCGCGCAGGGTGTCCGGAACATCGTCCAGTACCTTGTAGTGGCCGGCAATGGCGACCAGTTCAGCGTGGAAGTCACGGCAGAAAATGCGCGCCGTGGTATTGCCCTGGGCACCTGCCAGGGCACGGCCCCGCAGCGTACCGTAAATATGGATGCTGCCGTCGGCGATCACCTCGGCACCGGCGCCGACCGTGGCCATGACCGTCAGGTCGCAGTTCTCGGCATACAGCTGCTGGCCGGAGCGCACGTTGCTGGTCTGCATGCGGCCGGGCTGCGGCGCCCCGCCGCTGGCGACCGGTGCGGCCGTGGCCGTGGCCGGGGC
>NZ_CAUQPH010000042.1:0-28657 GCF_963519925.1 uncultured Stenotrophomonas sp.
GCCAACGGCCGGCGCTACCGATAACGGGTCACGTGTTGTTTTCCATCCAGCGTTCGATGCTGCGTCGGTCGCGTGCGGCCAGCAGCTTCGGTGCCGCGGCCTGCAGTTCGGCCAGGTCGCTGTCGCGCACCGCACGCCGCACTTCCAGCAGCGTGCCGGGGTGCAGGCTGAACTCGGTCAGGCCCAGGGCCAGCAGCAGACGGGTCATGCGTGGGTCGCCGGCGATCTCGCCGCACACCGCCACCGGCACGCCGTGTTCGCGCCCGGTGCGCAGGATATGCGCCAGCAGGCGCAGCACCGCCGGATGCAGCGGCGAATACAGCTCGCCCACCGCCTCGTTGTTGCGGTCGGCGGCCAGCAGGTACTGCACCAGGTCGTTGGTGCCGATCGAGAGGAAGTCGACCAGGTCGATGAAGCTCTCCAGCGCGATCGCGGCGGCGGGCACTTCGATCATCGCGCCGAATGGAATGTGCTCGGCCACTTCGTGGCCTTCCGCACGCAGCAGGTCGGCCTGCTTGTTCAAGCGACGCCGCACGGCAAGCACTTCCTCGCGGGTACTCACCATCGGCAGCAGGATGCGCAGCTTGCCGTAGGCCGAGGCGCGCAGGATCGCGCGCAGCTGGGTGTCGGCCACTTTCGGCCGCGCCAGCGACAGGCGCACGCCGCGCAGGCCCAGTGCGGGGTTCTCTTCGTTGCTCAGGGTCAGCCCGGTACGGTCGGCCTTGTCCGCGCCCAGGTCCAGGGTGCGGATGGTCACCGGCCGCCCGCTCATGCCCAAGGCAGCATCGCGGTAGGTCTCGAACTGTTCCTGTTCGTCAGGCAGCTCGTCGCGCTGCAGGAACAGGAACTCGGTGCGGTACAGCCCCAGCCCATGCGCGCCCAGCGCATGCGCCTCGGTCACGTCCTCGCGCGATTCGGCGTTCGCCAGCAGCGCGATGTCGACGTTGTCGCGGGTGCGGCTGGGCTTGGTGCGCAGGCGGCCCAGCTCGCGTTGTTCGCGCGCCTGCTCGCGCAGCCGCGCGCGGTAATCGCGCAGGTCCGGTGGCAGCGGGTTGACGGTGATCTGGCCGGTGCTGCCGTCGATGCCCAGCACGTCGCCGTCGGAAATCTTCTGCAGCAGGTTGGGAACGTTGACGATCAGTGGCAGGTGCAGGCTGCGCGCCAGGATCGCGCTGTGCGACAGCGCGCTGCCGGCGGCGGTGACGATGCCGACCACCCCATGCGCCTGCAGCTGGGCCAGCTCGGAGGGCGCGATGTTGTCGCAGACCAGGATCTCCCCGGCCAGCCCCTTCACGTCCGGAGGGCGCTTCTGCAGGAATGCATGGATGCGCCCGATGACGTGGTCCAGGTCGTCCATCCGGCTCTTCAGGTAGGCATCGTCCATGCCGTCGAAGACCTTGGCCAGGCGGTCGCGCTGCACGCGCAGCGCGTAGCCGGCACTGTACGGACCGGTGCGGATCAGCTCATCCAGCCCGAACAGCAGCTCCGGATCGTCCAGCAGCAGGGCGTGCAGGTCCAGGAATTCGCCGACCTCCTTGTTCAGCGCTCCCTGCAGGCGTTGGCGCAGGTCGTGCATTTCTGCGCGGGCCGCATCCACCGCCCGATGCAGGCGCTGCAGTTCGGCTTCGACCTGGGCGGGAGCAATGCGTTGTTCGGCCACTTCCAGGGCATGCGGAAGGCGTACCCGGGCCCGACCCAGTGCGTTGCCACGCGAGGCACCATGACCGGACAGCAGCAGGGCGCCGGAGGCGGTCCGGGCCGGCGCGCTGGATCCCGGTCGCGGTGGCCCCGGCATGCTCAGCTGTCCTCGTCGAAGCGTCGCTCGAACAGGGCCACCACGGCGTCCATGGCGGCCACTTCATCTTCGCCCTCGATACGCACCGTGACCGGCGTGCCCTGGCCGGCGGCCAGCAGCATCACGCCCATGATGCTCTTGGCGTTGATCTCGCGGCCCTTGGCGGCCATGGTCACGTTGCAGCGGAACGGCGCCAGCACCTGCACCAGCTTTGCAGTGGCGCGGGCATGCAGGCCCAGGCGGTTGGATACGGTGAGTTCACGTTCAAGCATCGTCGACAATCGCTCCATTGCGAGTACCCGCCGCCGCAGTGGCGGGCAGTTGATCCAGTCCCTGTTCCGGATAATTCATCACTCGCAACAACATCGGCAGGCTCAGCGCCGAGACCCGGCGGGCCGGGGTGCCCAGGCGGGCCAGCTGCGCTGCCAGATTGCTCGGGCTGGCGCCATACAGATCGGTCAGGATCAGCACGCCCTCACCGCTGTCGACCCGCCGCAGGGCGGCCGAGGCGAGCGGGAGCAGGGCGTCCATGTCCGCGTCGAACGGTACTTCGAAAGCTTCGGTCTTCAGCGGCAGGTGCCGCAGCAGCCGGGTCGCCACGTCCAGCAGCGACGTGCCTACGCCGGGATGAGTTACTAGGAGAATGCCACAGGTCATTGTCGAACGTTAACATCCCAACATGAATTGGGGATACACCGAGCACGGCAACGCACTGTTGGCCTGGCGATACCGGTAGCAACGGACCGTTGGTCCGTTGGCTTCAATCCAGCTCCCGGTGGAAAGTGGCCACTTCCGGCCAGCCCTGCTCGCGGGCGTGCCGTGCCAGGCGCTCGGCCAGGTACACCGAGCGGTGCTTGCCGCCGGTGCAGCCGAATGCCACGGTGACGTAGCTGCGGGTGTCGTTGCCGAGCCGCGGCAGCCAGGTGTCGAGGAAGTCGACCAGCTGGGCCACGTACCGTTGCACGTCCGCCTGCGCTTCCAGATAGTCGCGCACCGGCGCTTCTCGGCCGGACATCGGGCGCAGCTGCGGGTCCCAGTGCGGATTGGGCAGCACCCGGGCATCGAAGACGAAATCGGCCTCGGCCGGCACGCCGCGCTTGTACGCGAACGATTCGAACAGCAGCGACAGCTTGTTGCCGTGGCTCAGGGCGAATTCGGTCACCACTTTGCGGCGCAGCTGGTGCACGTTGAGGCTGGTGGTGTCGATCACCGCATCGGCCGCGCGCCGCAGCGGGGCGGTCAGCTCGCGCTCGCGCGCGATCGCTTCGGGCAGCGACAGCCCCAGCTGGCTCAGCGGGTGGCGGCGGCGGGTGTCGGCGTAGCGCTTGAGCAGGGTTTCATCGGTGGCATCGAAGAACAGCAGCTGCGCGTCCAGCCCGGCGGCCTTGGCGTCTTCGCGCCAGTGCGACAGCTGGCTCAGGTCGCTCTGGCCGCGCACGTCGATGCCGACCGCCAGCCGGCGCGGCGCGGCGGCGTCGTGCCCGGCCAGCAGGCTGCGCACGAAGTCGGGCAGCAGGTTGATCGGCAGGTTGTCCGAACAGTAGTAGTCCAGGTCTTCGAACGTCTTCAGTGCCACGGTCTTGCCCGAGCCGGACAGCCCGCTGACGATGATCAACGTGGCCGTGGCGCTCATGGCGTGCGCCGCTCCAGCAGGTTGCTGTGGCGGGCGATGAACATCGCGGCCGGGTCGATGCCCTTGGTGCGCAGGATGTGCAGGCGGGTGGCCGCTTCGGTCAGCACCGACAGGTTGCGGCCGGGCATCACCGGCAGGGTGATCAGCGGCACGTCCAGGTCCAGCACGTGGCGGGTGCCGGAATCGCCGGTCAGGCGCTCGTAGCCGTGTGGGGTGGGTTCGGTCATGGGCTTGGTCAGGTGCACGATGAGCCGAAGGTACTTGTTCTTCTTTACCGCCGTGTCACCGAACATCTCGCGCACGTTGAGCACGCCCAGGCCACGTACTTCCAGCAGGTCCTGCAACAGTTCCGGGCAGGTCCCGTCGAGCACGTCGGGGGCGATCTGGGTGAACTCAGGGGCGTCGTCGGCCACCAGGCGGTGGCCGCGGCTGAGCAGTTCCAGCGCCAGCTCGCTCTTGCCCGAGCCCGCTTCGCCGGTGATCAGCACGCCGATCGAGTAGATCTCCATGAACACGCCATGCAGGATCACCCGCGGCGCCAGGGTCCGGGCCAGGTGGTAGGAAAGATGGTTGAGCAGCTCATGGCCGCGCTTGGGCGAGATCCACAGCGGGGTCTGCGATTCGTCGGCGGCCGCGCGCAGGTCTTCCGGGCAGGGCTGGTTGCGGGTGATCACCAGCGCCAGCGGGTGTGACTGCATGATCCGCTCGATGGTCTCCCAGCGCTGGCGCGAATCCAGCGAATCCAGCCAGGACAGCTCTTCGGTGCCCAGGATCTGCACCTTGTTGGGGTAGATGGCATTGAGGTAGCCGGCAAGCGACGGACGCCGCGACACGGTGTTGCCGGCCTCCAGTTCGCGTCGCTCGCCCTTCTGCCCGGCCACCCAGCGCAGGCTCAGGCGGTCGCGCTGCTGCTCGAACAGTTCTCGGGCGGTGATGCTGGTATTCATGCGGCGCTCGCCGGCGGCGGATAGTGGATGACCTGGAGCAGAGCGTCGCTGTCGCGCGCGTCGCGCAGCGCTTGGCGGAACGCGGGTTCGGAAAACGCTTCGGCCAGCTCCGACAGCAGCATCAGGTGCTGGTGGGTGTAGTGGCTGGGCACGGCGATGGCAAACACCAGGTCCACCGGCTCGTCGGCACCGAAATCGACCGCGCTTTCAAGCCGCAGCAATGCGCCCCGTGGGCGTTCCAGCGCGGGCGCGCGACCGTGCGGAATGGCGATGCCGTGGCCGATGGCGGTGCTGCCGAGCGTTTCGCGCTCGCGCAGGTTCTGGAACAGCATCTCTGCATTGGCTTCGCGGCAGGCCAGCAGCCGCGAGGCGGCCTTCAGCACACTGTCGCGATCGGCGGCCGGCAGCACCTGGGTGCGCACGGCCGCCAGTAGATGGGTCAAGGGCATGGAAGCGGGGAGGCGGGGTCGTCAGACGCCATTGTCGCTTATCGGAACGCCCGGCGCGTGCTGCTGCTTCTTTTCCTTGTGCTTGACCACCAGTCGGTCGAGCTTGTCGGCCAGCACGTCGATGGCCGCATAGATGTTCTCGCCGCCGGCTTCGGCGTGCAGGGTCTGCCCCGGGATGTTCGCGCTGGCATCTGCATGGTGTTCGTTCTTGCGCAGCTCCAGGGTGACCCGGATTTCACAATGCTGGTCGAAGTGCTTGTGGATCCGCTGCAGCTTGGTGTCCACGTACTCCTGCATGGCCGGGGTCACTTCCACGCCTTTGCCAAACGTCTCGATGCGCATCGGGTTTCTCCTTTGTTTCGGATGAGCCAATGAACCTTCCCGCCAGGCGCGGTGGAGCGTCAGGCAATACGTACGCGTTCGTGCGAGGCGGAAATGTTCATGGCCTCACGATACTTCGCCACGGTGCGTCGCGCCACCGGTATGCCCGAGGTTTTGAGCAGGTCAGCCAGCTTGGCGTCAGAAAGCGGCTTGCGCGGGTTCTCGGCGTCGATCAGGCGCCGGATCATGGCCTGGATGGCGGTACTGGAGGCCTCGCCGCCGCCGTCGGTGTCGATCCCCGAGGCGAAGAAGGCACGCAGCGGCAGGGTGCCGCGCGGGGTACGCACGTACTTGCGGGCGATGGCACGTGAAATGGTCGATTCGTGCAGGCCCAGCTCCCCGGCCACCTCGCGCAGGGTCAGCGGGCGCAGCGCCTGCTCTCCGAACTCCAGGAAGGCGGCCTGCTGCTGCAGCAGGCAGCGCATCACCCGCAGCAGGGTCTCGCCCCGCGCCTCCAGGCCCTTGAGCAGCCAGCGGGCCTCCTGCAGGTGCGCGCGCAGGTAGCCGGCGTCGCTCTCGCCGCAGCGGCGGATCATCTGTTCATAGCCGCGGTGGATGATCACCTTGGACCCGGCGTGGCCGGCCAGGGCCGCCCGCCAGGTGCCGTTCTGGCGCCAGACCACGCAGTCGGGGACCACGTAGCTGTCGTGGTCCAGCTCGCCGATCTGGGCGCCGGGCCGGGGGTCGAGCGAGCGCAGCAGCTGGACCGCGACCTCCACCGCCGCCACCGGCTCGCGCAGCTCGTGGGCGATGCCGTTCACGCCGCTGCGCGGCAGCCGCTCCAGCGGTCCGTCGGCGATCCGCCGGGCCAGCCCCAGCCCGGGGGTCTGCGGGTCCAGCACGTCCAGCTGCAGCTGCAGGCACTCGCCCAGGCTGCGCGCGCCGACCCCGATCGGGTCGAAGCGCTGGATCTGGTGCAGTACCGTGAGGATCTCGGCTTCATCGGCGTGAATGGCCGGCAGCAGGGTGTCGGCGATGGCCGACAGCGGCTCGCGCAGGTAGCCGTCCTCGCCCAGCGCATCGATCAGCGCCGCGCCAATGCTGCGGTCGCGCCGTGAAAGGTGCGACAGGTGCAGCTGCCAGAGCAGGTGGTCGGCCAGGTTCTCGGTTTCGGCCACGCGCTCGGCGGCGCTGCCGTTGTCATCGTCATCGAACGAGCCGCCGCTGCCGCCGCTGGCCCAGTCACCCTCGCCGGGTGCCCAGTCGTCGGCCGCCTGGGCGGGGCCGTCACGGTCGTCGCCGCGCTCGCTGGCCTCGGGCGGGGGCTCTTCGGATCCGGGCGTGGTGTCCAGCGCGGGTTCAGCGTTCTCGGCCCAGTCCAGCAGCGGATTGGTTTCCACCGCTTCGGCCAGCTCCAGCTCCAGTTCCGCGCTGGACATCTGCAACAGCTTGATGGCCTGGCGCAGCTGCGGCGTCATGACCAGTTGTTGCCCCAGCGATGTCTGCAGCCGTGCTTTCATGCCTGTGCCGAACGGAGGGAAGGCGATGCAGCGGCCGGCGGATCAGAGCTTGAAAGTCTCTCCAAGGTACACGCGGCGGACGTCTGCGTTTTCCAGGATCGCGTCCGGCGCCCCCTGCGCCAGCACGCTGCCTTCGTTGAGGATATACGCGCGGTCGCAGATTCCCAAGGTTTCGCGGACATTGTGGTCGGTGATCAGCACCCCGATGCCACGCTGCTTGAGGTGGGTGACGATGCGCTGGATCTCGCCGACCGAGATCGGATCGACGCCGGCGAAGGGTTCGTCGAGCAGGATCAGGCGCGGTTTGGCGGCCAGGGCGCGGGCGATTTCGCAGCGGCGGCGCTCGCCGCCGGACAGGCTGGCGCCCATCTGGTCGGCCACGTGGCCGATCTGCAGTTCGTCCAGCAGCGAATGCAGCTCTTTCTCGCGCCCGGCCTTGTCCAGGTCCTCGCGCAGCTCCAGCACCAAACGCAGGTTGTCGGCCACGGTCAGCTTGCGGAACACCGACGGTTCCTGCGGCAGGTAACCCACGCCCTGTTTGGCCCGGGTGTACATCGGGTCCGCGGTGATGTCCTTGCCGTCGAGCACGATGCTGCCGGCATCGGCTTCGACCAGGCCGACGATCATGTAGAAGCAGGTGGTCTTGCCGGCGCCGTTGGGGCCCAGCAGCCCCACCACTTCACCAGCCTCCAGGGTCAGGCCGAATTCCTTGACCACTTCGCGCTGCTTGTAGCGCTTGCGCAGGCCTTTGGCAACGAGCATTACTTCTTGCTCCCGGCGGTGGGGACGGTGGTCCGGGTCGGGGTGGCGGCCGGCTTGGCGGCCGCGGCCGGGGCCTTGTTCTTGGGCGGGATGACGGTGCGCACGCGCTGGCCGTCGCCGCCGCTGTTCATCTGGCCGGTACGGGTGTTGTAGGTCATGCTGCCGCCGGTGTTGACGCCCTGCGCGCTTTCCACGCGGTAGTTGCCGGTGAGCACGATGGTTTCGGTGGTGATGTTGTAATCGATGCTGTCGGCGCGGGCGTTCATCTTGCTGCCGTCGTCGAGCTCCTGCTTCATCGTGGCCTGCTTGCCGGTGAACACCGCGCGCTCGGCTTGGCCACCCTTGATATGGATCTGCGCGCTGTCAGCGCGGATTTCCAGGGTGCCCTGGGTGATCACCACGCCCTTGGTCAGGTTCATGACGCCATCGCCCATGATCATGCCGTCCTGGGCGCCGGAATCGATGGTCATTTCCTGGTTGCGGTCGGAGGTCTTGGCCTGGACCGTGAGCGCCGGAACCATCAGGCCCAGGGCAAGTGCAGCGGCGTAGAAGATCTTCATGACGTGGGGCTTTCCTGCCAATGTCGGGGAAACGGCCAATGCCGTCGTAATAGTGTCGTGGCGCATCAATGACGGGGGGTGTAACGCGTCTTGACCTGGCTCAGGAACTGATAGGTCTTGTCGCTGGAATTCAACGCGAAGCCCACCCCGGACTGGGTCATGCCGGGTCGGGTCAGGGTGACCAGGCCGTCGGAGGTCGCCCGGTTTTCCTTCGGGAACACGTCCAGCTGCTCGGTGCGGAAGGTGGTCGGTGGCACGCTCGGCACGCGGGGGCTGTCGCCGCTGACGTTGCCGGTCAGGCGCAGCAGGTCGCCGGTGGCGCTGATCCAGCCGGTGTCGCTGCGCAGCTCCCAATGGTTGCCATCGCGGTCGGGCAGCAGGAACAACGGGGTCTGGATGGTGGTCGTTTCATCGTTGCGCATGCGCTCCAGCAGCGGCGCGCGCAGGGTGGTCGATTCGTGGCCCTGTTCGTCCAGCGCGACGATCTGGAAATCATGCAGCACGTAGTCCTTGCTGCCGTCGTCGCCGGCGTCGGGCAGGACCTGGTTGCGATCACGCAGCAGCGCCCAGCCGCTCAGCAATGCGGCCGCCAGCAGCAGGCCTCCAAGCAAGGTGCGCCAGTTCATGCGCCGTACCTCGCCAATACCGCGTCGACATGGCCCTGTGCGGCCAGCAGCACGTCGCACAGTTCGCGTGCGGCGCCGCGGCCGCCGTCGGCACGGGTCTGCCAGTGCACGCGTTCGGCGATCCAGGGGTGCGCGTTGGCCGGGGCCACCGCGAGCCCGACCGCGCACAGCGGGGCCAGGTCCGGCAGGTCGTCGCCCATGAAGGCGACCTGGTCCAGGCCGATGCCGTGCTGGTCGCACAGGGCGCGGACGCTGGCCAGCTTGTCGCCCACCGCGATCTGGGTGTCGATCCCCAGGTCGGCGCCGCGCTTGAGCGCGGACAAGCTGTTGCGCGCGGTGATCAGCACGGGGTGGATGCCGTGCTGCTGCAGCAGTTTCAGGCCCAGACCGTCCTGCACGTAATACGCCTTGCTCTCGTTGCCGTCACGGTCGTAGTAAAGCCGACCGTCGGTGAGCGTGCCGTCCACGTCGAAGCAGGCCAGCCGGATACGGCCGGCAGCGGCATGCAGGTGGGACGGGAAACCGGGCAACGGAGAGTAGGGCATCAGGTGTACAGGTCCAGCTGAATGGAGGAGTGCCACTGTGGTTTAAACCACCCGGGCCCGCAACAGGTCATGAATATTGAGCGCGCCGACCGCACGTCCTTCGCCATCGACCACGATCAGGCCGTTGATCTGCTGGGTTTCCATCACCCGCGCCGCTTCCACGGCGAGCTGGTCGGCGCCGATGGTACGGGGGCTGCGGGTCATCACATCGACGATCCGCGCGCTGCGCACGTCCAGGTCGCTGTCCAGCGCGCGGCGCAGGTCGCCGTCGGTGAACAGTCCGACCAGCCGCTGGTCGGCGTCGACCACCGCGGTCATGCCCAGTCGCTTGCGGCTCATTTCGACCAGGGCCTCGCTCAGGCTGGCGTTCTCGCCGACCTGGGGCAGCTCGTCGCCGCTGTGCATGACGTCGGTGATGTGCAGCAGCAGGCGGCGGCCGAGGCTGCCCGCCGGGTGCGAGCGGGCGAAGTCGTCGGCGGTGAAGCCGCGCGCGTCGAGCAGGGCCACCGCCAGGGCGTCGCCCATGGCCAGCGAGGCGGTGGTACTGGAGGTGGGCGCCAGCGCCAGCGGGCAGGCCTCGGCCGGAACGCTGACGTCCAGGTGCACATCGGCGGCCAGCCCCAGCGAGGAGCCGGGACGGCCGGTCATGGCGATCAGGCGGTTGCCCTGGCGCTTGAGCACCGGCAGCAGCATCAGCACCTCGTCCGATTCGCCCGAATAGGACAGCGCCAGCACGACGTCGGCTTCGGTGATCATGCCCAGGTCGCCGTGGCCGGCTTCGCCCGGGTGCACGTAGAACGCCGGGGTGCCGGTGGAGGCCAGGGTCGCGGCGATCTTGCGCGCCACGTGCCCGGACTTGCCCATGCCGGTGGCCACCACGCGGCCGCGGCTTTCCAGCACCAGCTGGCACGCGCGGGCGAAGTCCTCGCCCAGGCGCCCGGCCACGGCGGCCAGGGCATCGCGCTCGATCCCGAACACGCGGCGGCCGCTGTCGACCAGCGCGGCCGGGTCGGCGGAGGAGGGGGGCAGGGGCGATACAGCCATGCGGGCGCCACGCGGAGGAGTAGAATGAGCGCTCATTTTATTAGGAAAGCCCGTTGGACGCCGAGACCATCCGTAAATTGATCGAAGACGGCCTGCCTGGCGCCCGTGCGGACGTGCAGGGCGACGACGGGGTGCATTTCGAGGCCACCGTGGTCTGTGACGCCTTCGCCGGCAAGCTGCCGCTGGCCCGCCACCGCATGGTCTACGCCACGCTGGGCGAGCTGATGGGCGGGGCGATCCACGCGCTGGCACTGAAGACGGTGACCCCGGCCGAAGTGGCCGGTTGATCGCCGAAGTACCCGTTGCCTTCGACCATCCAGCCGACCAACGGTCGGCTCTACCTCACCCCAAGTAGATTCCATGGCCAAGATCGTAGTGACCGGCGGCACGCCGCTGCACGGTGAAGTGAACATTTCCGGCGCCAAGAACGCCGTCCTCCCCATCCTCTGCGCCACCCTGCTGGCCGATGCGCCGGTGGAGATCACCAACGTGCCGCACCTGCACGACGTGGTCACCACGGTGAAGCTGCTCGGCGAGCTGGGCGCCAAGGTGACCGTCGACCAGGGCACGCTGTCGCGCGGCAGCGCGATCGTGGTCGACCCGCGTCCGGTCGACCAGCACGTGGCGCCGTATGAGCTGGTGCGCACCATGCGCGCCTCGATCCTGGTGCTGGGCCCGCTGCTGGCGCGCTTCGGCCAGGCCGAAGTGTCCCTGCCCGGTGGCTGCGCGATCGGCTCGCGCCCGGTCGACCAGCACATCAAGGGCCTGCAGGCGCTGGGTGCGGAGATCGTGGTCGAGAACGGCTTCATCAAGGCTCAGGCCAAGCGCTTGAAGGGCGCGCACTTCACCTTCGACATGGTCAGCGTGACCGGTACCGAGAACGTGCTGATGGCCGCGGTGCTGGCCGAAGGCACCACGGTGCTGGACAACGCCGCGATGGAGCCGGAAGTGACCGACCTGGCGCACTGCCTGATCGCGCTGGGCGCGAAGATCGAGGGCCTGGGCACCGCCCGGCTGGTGATCGAAGGCGTCGAACGCCTGTCCGGTGGCCGCCATGAAGTGCTGCCCGACCGCATCGAGACCGGTACCTTCCTGGTGGCCGCGGCGATGACCGGTGGCAAGGTCACGGTCAACCGTGCGCGCCCGAACACCATGGACGCCGTGCTGGCCAAGCTGGTCGAGGCCGGGGCGAAGATCGACACCACCGAGGACAGCATCACCCTGGACATGCAGGGCAAGCGTCCGCGTGCGGTCAACCTCACCACCGCGCCGTACCCGGCGTTCCCGACCGACATGCAGGCCCAGTTCATGGCGCTCAACTGCGTGGCGGACGGCGTCGGCGTGATCAATGAAACGATCTTCGAGAACCGTTTCATGCACGTCAACGAACTGCTGCGCCTGGGCGCGGACATCCAGGTCGAAGGCCACACCGCGATCGTGCGCGGTGCCGAACAGCTGAGCGGTGCGCCGGTGATGGCCACCGACCTGCGTGCGTCGGCCTCGCTGATCCTGGCCGGCCTGATGGCCGATGGCGATACCACCATCGACCGCATCTACCACCTGGACCGTGGCTACGAGAACATCGAAGAAAAGCTCTCCTCGCTGGGCGCCACGATCCGGCGCGTCGCATGATCCTGCGCGGCCAGTTCACCCGTCGCCGCAAGGCGCTGCTGGTCCTGGTGCTGGTGGTGCTGGGCTGGCTGGGGTATGCCTGGTATGCCGACATCGCCATCACCCAGGGCCTGGAACAGCAGGACATGGACTGGGACGGGGATGGCACGGTGAGCCGCACCGAGGTGCTGCAGTCGTTCTACGCCGTGGGCGTGAAAACCACCGAGGAAGGCAACCGGCACTGCAAGGCGTTTTACTGGCGCAGGACCGCCGAGCAGATCCGCGTGGACTGCAGGACGGTGTTCCAGGCAGAAACGCCGGCCAAATGAAAAACGCCCGCTCGACGCGGGCGTTTTTTCGTATCGACCAACGGTAGATACCCGATGGGTTATTTGAACGACTTGATCGTGAGGTCCAGCGCGTCCTTGCCGCCTTCGCGCTGCAGCAGTCGCGCCGGCACCGGGAAGTCCTTGACCACCCAGGCGATCAGCTCCTTGTTGCCGTCCACGCGCGACACCTTGGTGGCCTCGTAGGGCTTGCCCCCCACGTTGACCTGTTCGGTCCCGATCACCTTGTAGGTCATCGGTTTGACCCGGCCTTCGTCGACCATGCGGTAGGTCAGCGGCTTGCCGGCGGCCAGGTCGCGAGCGATGGCCAGGTTGATCAGCAGGGCGTCCATGTCACCTGGCTTCAGCGCAACCGGTCCGGCGCGATCGGGCTTGATGTCGCCTTTCCAAGTTGCCTGGTTCTTGCTCCAGTCGTACGTGGCATCGACGTTCCGCTTCTTCACCAGCAGCGCCGAGCGATCGGAGCTGCTCAGGGGACGCAGGCGGCCATTGACCTCCTCGAAGACGGTGTTCTGGCTCAGCGTGGCCAACTGGCTGTTGACGTTCAAGCTGTAGGTCCAGGTGTTGCCATCGCCCTTGGTCAGGGTCATGGTGCCCGGCGCCACCACGCCCATGTAGTTGGCCTGGTACTGCGCGGTGAACGGCTGCATCGCCATGGCCGGCAGGCTGGTCAGCGCCAGGGCACCGGCGGCGACCCAGGACAGCGGGCGGTTGAGAATGGTCATGGTCAAACTCCTTGGTATTCGATCAGGCGCAGGTCGATGCGATCTTCGCCGTCTTCGCGTTGCAGGATGCGCACCGGGGTCGGAACCCCGTTGGCGACCCAGAGAATGGTTTCGTCGTTGCCGCCGTTGGTCCGGTAGACCCGCAGCGCGTTGTAGGACAGTTCGCCGACCTGCACGTTCTCGGTATCCGGCGCGGCCTGGTAGTCATGCTGCCGCACGCGGCCCACGTCGACATAGCGGTAATGCATCTGCGCGCCGGGGCGCGCGTCGCGCATGATCGCCAGGTTGATCAGCAGCGCGCTCTGGTCGCCGGCCTGCAGCGGAATGGGTTGGGTGCGTTCTTTCTTCAGGTCGCCGGTCCACTGCGCGGTGCCGGCCTGCCAGTTATAAGTGCCGGTGACCTTCTTGCCCAGGAACAGGCCCTTGCGGACCGTGGACTGGCTGAGCGGCACATAGGTCGTGCCCTGCTTCTCGAACACGGTGCTCTGTTCGAGATTCAGCCCCAGCACGCTGGCGAAACCGCGACGGCCCACCACCTGCATGTCCACCCGCCACTGGCTGCCACCGGTGTTGGTCACCCGCATGATGGCATCGCCCGCTTCCTTGCCCTTGTACAAGGCCTGGTAGGTCGCGGTAAACGGCTCCAGTGGTGGCGCTTCCCAGGCCATCGGCGGCAATACCGGTGGTGCGGGCACTGCCGGCGTTGCGGCCGGGGCTTCCGTTCGTGCAGGCGGCTCCTGCGCCGCGGCAATGGCCACGGTGCACAGCAGGGACGCCAACAGCAGCACGACCTGGGACGGAGACGTTTTCATGCGTAAGGGCACAAACGATAGGGGAGGGGAGGATGCCAGTGTCCAGGTCAGCGGCGCGTGTGCGCTACGACGGGACGTTCAGCTCTCCGGCGCAATCTAGGCGCAGCGGACTGAACAGGGGGTGGCCGTCGACCTGGAGCTGCCCGTCGCGTTCAGCTACGCGCCCGGCCACCAGCCACTGCAGGCTGCTGATCAGCAGCGGGTGTTCTACCGCCAGCACGCGCTGGGCCAGCTGGTCGGCGGTGTCGCCGGGCAGTACCGGCACCCGGGCCTGCGCCAGCACCGTGCCGGCGTCCAGCTCGGGCACCACGAAATGCACGCTGGCGCCGGCGTCGGCGTCGCCGGCCTCGATCGCGCGCGCGTGGGTGTGCAGGCCTTTGTACAACGGCAGCAGCGATGGATGGATGTTGACCAGGCGGCCGCTGAAACGCTGCACGAAGGCCTCGCCGAGGATGCGCATATAGCCGGCGCAGACCACCCAGTCCGGTTTGAACACGGCCAGCGCGTCGCCCAACGCGGCATCGAAGGCGGCGCGGTCGGCGAAGTCCTTGGGCGAGCGCGCCCAGCGTCGCTCCGGCGCGACCTTCTGGAGTGCGGAGGCCTCCGGCTTGTCGGACAACACCGCCACCACCTCGGCGTCGAGCGTGCCGGCGGCGATGGCATCGAGGATGGCCTGCAGGTTGCTGCCACGGCCGGAGGCCAGCACCGCGATGCGGCTGCGCGAACCCGGGGACGCAGTGTGGCTGGCCGGGGTCATGCCGCAACCGTACCGTCCGTGGCCGCAAAGCTCGCGACCACTTCCGGGCGCATCAGCACGATCAGCGCGTACACGCCCAGCGCGATGCCGAGCGCGCCGGCCAGGCAGGCCGCGCCCGCGGCGATCCGGCAGAGCCCGTGCGAACGGCGTTCGGCCATGCGCCGCGCGCCGATGATGTTCAGGCTGCCCAAAGCGGCGAAGACCGCGGCGGCGCCCACCATGATCGCCGCCAGCAGGGCGGGCTGGGCGTCGGGGTTGGCGCTGTTGCTTTCACTGATGTACCCGCCGGCGGCGCCCAGCACCAGGATCGGCACCAGCAGCAGTTCCAGCGCCCCCAGGATGTAGAACAGGATCTTCAGCGTATGCAGGTGCGAGGCGACCTGATGCGTTGTCCAGCCGCGCGGGACGTTCAGCGGCGGGGGCGTGGCAGACATCGGGAAACCTCAGGCGTGGGCAGTGGGGGAAGCGTCGAAGGCGGCCTTGACCGCCGGCCGCAGCAGTACGATCAGGGTGAACACACCCAGCACGGTGCCCAGCGGCATCAGCATGCACGACAGGGCGGCGACTACCAGGCACAGGGTATGACGCTGCTGGCGCGCCAGGCACCTCCCGGCGTAGGCCATGAAGCCAGCCAGGGTGAGTCCGCACAGGATCAGCATCGAGCCGATCCCGATGAACATCCAGCCGAACAGCCGGGTTTCCCCGAGCGAAGCGGTGCCCCCGTTGCTTTCAATCGGCATCGCGCCGGTCAGTGCGGCGACGCCGAGGCCCACGTGGATCAGCGGGAACAGAGAGAACAGCGCGGTCAGGCCGGCCAGAACGTAATGCAGGATTGACAGCAAGTGTAGGTGCGACGCATTTTCCAGCGACAGCACGGAGCTGGGAAGCACTGGCGTAGTCATGGCCGGACGCGTCCAAACAGGGCCTTCACAGGCGGGCGGGTCAGCAGGATGAGCGTGGGCACACCGAGGACGACTGCAGGAACGGTGACGCATGACACACCGGCAGCGACCATGCAGGCGACGTAGCCGCGGCGGCGGGTGAGACAGATGGCCGCGACCAGCAATACGACCGCCATGCCTGCGGGAATCGCAGCGGACAGATAGGGGAGCATGTCAGCCCAGGGGGCGGGTGGCCGCGCTTCTACCGGCATGTCCGCGAACATGCTGTTGACGATCCACCAGGACGGAATCGCCCAAAGCAACAGCAGTACGGCCAGGATGACATGCAGCCGCGGCAGCCAGCGCAGCAGGCGCTGGTCTGCGGGGCTCAACCCGTGGGCATTTGATGGGACTGGAACAGGTGCATCCATGCGCAACTCCTTCAGTGAATGTCAGCCGATCCGCACGCGTTCGCTGCCGGTGGCCGCGACCACCTTGCCGATCGTCCACTGCGCCAGGCCCTGGGCCTCGACGTCGGCGGACACGGCCGCGACCTGGTCCGGGGCGACGATCAGCACGAAGCCGATGCCGCAGTTGAAGGTGCGCCACATTTCGCTGTCGGCCACCGCGCCTTCCTTCTGCAGCCACTGGAACACCGGCGGCAGGGTCCAGGACGAAGCATCGATGTCCAGGCCCAGGCCCTCGGGCACCACGCGGATGATGTTCTCGGTGAGGCCGCCACCGGTGATGTGGGCCATGCCGTGGATGGACGCGCCGTGGCTCTTGAGCAGGGCCAGGATCGGCTTCACGTACAGGCGGGTCGGGGCCATCAGCGCGTCGACCAGCTTGACCCCGCCCTCCAGCTCCAGCTCGGCCGGCTGGCCGGCGCGGTCGTAGATGCGCCGCACCAGCGAGTAGCCGTTGGAGTGCGGGCCGGAGGAGGCGATGCCGATCAGCACGTCGCCCTCGGCCACGCTGGCGCCGTCCTTGAGTTCGCTCTTTTCCACGCCGGCGACGGTGAAGCCGGCCAGGTCGTATTCGCCCGGGGCATACATGTCGGGCATTTCAGCGGTTTCGCCGCCGATCAGCGCGCAGCCGGCCTCCGTGCAGCCGTTGGCGATGCCGCCCACGACCGCCGCAGCGGTGTCGATGTCCAGCTTGCCGGTGGCGAAATAGTCCAGGAAGAACAGCGGCTCGGCGCCCTGCACCAGCACGTCGTTCACGCACATGGCGACCAGATCGATGCCGATCGTGTCGTGCCGGCCCAGCTGTTGTGCCAGCTTCAGCTTGGTTCCCACGCCGTCGGTGCCCGAGACCAGCACCGGTTCGCGGTACTTGCTGGACAGGTCGAACAGGGCGCCGAAACCGCCCAGGCCACCCATCACCTCGGGCCGGAAGCTGCGCTTCACCAGCGGCTTGATGCGCTCGACCAGTTCGTTGCCCGCGTCGATGTCGACGCCGGCGTCGCGGTAGGTCAGGGGGGAGGGGTTGGACGGGGAATTGGTCACGGGCGTCGGGCTGCGCTGGAGTGAAAGCGGGATTTTAACAGGCCACGTTGGCGCGCAGGCCCTATTCGGGCAACAATTCCCCCCGGATACGCTCAATGGAAGTCCTGATGCGCCGCAGCCTCTTTTTGATGATGTTCCTCGCGCTATGCCTGCCGGTGGCCACGATGGCCCAGAGCGGCCTGCGTACCGAAGGCGACGTGGCCACCGCCAGTGGCGCCTACGAGGCCGAAGTACCGGTCAACAGCCAGGGCGACGCCGACCGCAACGGCGCCATGGCCCGCGCGCTGGGCAACGTGCTGGCCAAGCTGTCGGGCGACCGCAGCGTGATCACCCGCCCCGGGGTGATGCAGGCCCTGCGCGACGCGAAGAACTACGTGGCCAGCTACGACTACCGCCAGGACCAGAGCACCTCGGCCACCGGCGCGCCCAGCTACCGCACCATGCTGGTGGCGCGGTTCCGCCAGGACGACGTGGATGGCCTGATCTCGGCCCTGGGCCTGCCGCTGTGGCCGCAGCCGCGGCCCAAGCCGGTGGTCTGGCTGGCCATCGACGATGGCAGCGGCCCGCGCCTGGTCACCGTGCAGCAGGCCAATGCGGCCCGCCCGCTGCTGAACCGGGCCATCGAGCGCGGCTACAAGCTGGGCCTGCCCACCGGCAGCGCGGCCGAGCAGGCCGTGGTCGGCGCGATCTGGCGCCAGGACACCGCCGCGGTGGCGCGCGCTTCGTCGCGCTACGCCCCGCCGATGCAGCTGGTCGGCAAGCTCTACCGCGACAAGACCGGCGGCTGGGTAGCCGACTGGGTGTTCGTGGACGGCGGCCGGGAACTGAACAAGTGGAGCACCAACGACAGCGACGCCCGCCGCGCGATGGCGGGGGGCGCCGACGGTGCCGCCGATGCGCTGGTGCGCCGCTATGCCAAGGCCGGCGCCGCCACCGGTGCGGCCGGCAGTTACACCATCGTGGTCACCGGGCTGAACAGCGCCGAGGATTACCTGCGCCTGGCCGCCGGCCTGCGCGAGAGCCCGGTGGTGCGTAACATCACCCCGCTGCGGGCCTCCGGCGACCGCCTGGAGCTGTTGCTGGAAATGACCACCGGCCTGGCCGGGCTGAACCGGATGCTGGGCGAGAACGGCGTGATCGTGCCGCTGGCCCCGCTGCCGGTGCCGATCGACGAAGACGCCGCTCCCGGCACCCCGCCGCCCCCGGCCAGCAATGAGTACCGCCTGCGATGATCCTCACCCCGGAAGCCGAGATCGCGCAGTTCCTGCGCCGCGTCAAATACATTCTGTTCGCGCTGGCGGTGGGTTGGGTGGTGTGGCTGCTGGCCCCGATCCTGACCCCGTTCGTGCTCGCCCTGGCGCTGGCCTGGCTGGGCGACCCGCTGGTGGACCGGATCGAGGCCAATGGCCGCTCGCGCATCACCGGCGTGGTGCTGGTGTTCGTGGCCATGGTGCTGGTGATCACTGCGGCCCTGCTGATCCTGGTGCCGATGATCGAACGCCAGATATCCACCCTGATCGCGGCCATTCCGCAGGCCCAGCAGTGGCTGATGGAGCGCGGCATTCCCTGGTTCGAACAGAAGACCGGGATGGAGATCATGCCGTGGCTGGAACCGGACCGGCTGATCGACTGGGTGCGCAGCCACTGGGAGCAGGCCGGCGGCTTCGCCAAGACCTTCTTCGGCTACGTGTCGCGCTCGGGCTTTGCGATGGTGACCTGGGTGGTCAACATCCTGCTGCTGCCGATCCTGGCGTTCTACTTCCTGCGCGACTGGGACAAGCTGGTCGAACGGGTGGCCTCGACCATCCCGCGCAACCACGTGGGTACCATCACCAAGCTGGCGCGTGAGTCCAACGAGGTGCTCGGCGCCTTCATCCGTGGCCAGTTCCTGGTCATGGTGGCGCTGGGCCTGATCTACGCAGTCGGCCTGTCGCTGGTGGGGCTGAAGCTGGGCCTGCTGATCGGCCTGATCGCCGGCCTGATCAGCTTCATTCCCTACCTGGGCGCCACCACCGGCATCGTCATGGCGGTGCTGGCGGCGCTGGTGCAGGCGCAGGGCTTCGACCTGAAGCTGCTGATCCTGGTCGGCGTGGTGTTCACCGTGGGCCAGCTGCTGGAAAGCTACGTGCTGACCCCGCGCATCGTCGGCGACAAGATCGGCCTGCACCCGGTGGCGGTGATCTTCGCGGTGATGGCCGGTGGCCAGCTGTTCGGTTTCCTGGGCATGCTGCTGGCGCTGCCGGTGGCGGCGGTCAGCAACGTGCTGCTGCGCTACGCACACCTGCGCTATCGCGAAAGCGAGTTGTATGCCGGCGAGAAGACCGCGATCGTGCTCGATTCGTACATCGACAAGCCGACCCTGATCGTCGACACGCCCAAGGGTCCGGAACTGAAGTGAGCGTGGTGCCGCAGCTGCCGCTTGCCCTGCGTTACCCGCAGGACGAGCGTCTGGAAACCTTCATCGGCGCACCGGACGGTGCGCTGGCGCAGCTGCGCGCGATCGCCGTGGGCGAAGACCCGCACTGGGTCTACCTGGAGGGCGCGGCCGGCACCGGCAAGACCCACCAGGCGCTGGCGATGTGTTCGCTGGCCCAGCAGGCCGGGCGGCAACCGACCTATCTGCCGTTGAAAGCCGTGGTGGGGCGCGTGCGTGCCGCGCTGGAGTCGCTGGAAGGCCGCGACCTGGTGACCCTGGACGGGCTGGATGCGATCGCCGGGCAGCGCGACGATGAAGTGGCGCTGTTCGACTTCCACAATCGCGCGCGCAACGCCGGCGTCACCCTGCTGTATACCGCGCAGCACGCGCCGGACCAGCTGGGACTGGTGCTGCCCGACCTGCGCTCACGCCTGCAGCAGTGCGTGCGCGTGGTGCTGCAGCCACTCGATGACGAAGGCCGTGCGGCGGTGTTGCGCGAGCGCGCGGCGCGGCGTGGACTGTCGATCGACGAAGCGGCGATCGAATGGTTGTTGACCCGCACCGGTCGCGAACTGGGCAGCCTGGTCAGCCTGCTTGACTGGCTGGACCGCGAATCGCTGGCCGCGCAGCGGCGCATTACCGTGCCGTTTTTGCGGCAGGTGGTGGAAGAGGGGTCGCACCGGTTGTAATGGCGCGCGGCTTCGGCCGTGGCCATGCGTTCGTCGCGCCGATGGGCGCTATCGGCGGTTGATTGGAATCCAACCCTACCGGAGCGCGGCGTCCAGGTCTGCCAGGCGTTCTGGCGTGCCTACGTCGGTCCAACGGCCTGGATGATGCTGTCCGGTTACCCGCCCGTTTGCCATCGCGTGGCGCATCAACGGGGCCAGGCCGAACTGCGGCGGGTTCGCTGAGGCGCCCTCCGTTGCGCCGATGACCTCGCGCCATCCGTCGAGAATCGAGGGGCGGTAAACGCCGACACCCGCATACGTCAGCCGAGGTGCATCGCCGTCGTCACTGACCCTGCCATCGCCAAGCAGGATGAAATCCCCGTGCGGGTGCTGCACCGGGTTGTCGACCAGCACCAGGTGCGCATCGCCCTCCGGCTGCTGCGGCAGGGTGCGGAAATCCACATCGGTCCAGACATCGCCGTTGACCACCAGGAACGGCGCATCCCCGAGCACGGGCAGTGCGTTGAGGATGCCGCCGCCGGTTTCCAGCGGCACCGCGCCTTCATCGATGAAGTGCAGCCGCAGGCCCCAACGCGAACCATCGCCCAAGGCAGGTTTGAACTGGTCGCCCAGCCACGACGTGTTGATCACCGCTTCATTGAACCCCGCCGCTGCCAGCCGCTCCAGGTGCCACACGATGAGCGGCTTGCCGCCTGCCACCAGCAGCGGCTTGGGCGTGGCCAGGGTCAGCGGACGCATGCGTTCGCCCTTGCCGGCGCTGAAGATCATCGCCTTCATGCGCGGCTCGATACCGGCAGCGCGAGCGCGGCCATCGCCGGCTTGATGCGCTCTTGCAGCAGGTTGTTCAAGCCGGCCAGTTCCGGATGGCGGGGCAGCACTTCATCCAGGTAACGGATGAAGCGTGGCGCGTCGGCGAAGTAATGGCCCTTGCCGTCGCGGTCGCGCAGGCGCACGAACAGGCCGAGGATCTTCAGGTGGCGCTGCACGCCCATCCAGTCGGCGTCGCGCAGGAACTGCGGCCACGGACGCACCGGCAGCCCGGCGGCCAGCGCCTGTGCGTGGTAGCGCGCCAGCCAGGCATCCACGCGTTCCAGCGGCCAGCTCAGGAACGCGTCCTTGAACAGGCTCACCGGGTCGTACGCGATCGGTCCGCGCACCAGATCCTGGAAGTCCAGCACCGCCGGGCCCGGTTCAATCGGCATGAGGTTGCGCGGCATGAAGTCGCGGTGGGTCAGCACCTGCGGCTGTTGCAGTGCGTTGTCCATCAATCGTCGATGCGCCAGCTGCAGTGCTTCCAGCTCGCCGCAGTCCAGCTGCAGGCCGAGGTGGCGCTGCAGGAACCACTCGTCGAACAGGCCCGCGTCACGCTGCAGCAGTGCCTCGCCGAACGATCCCATGCCTTCGGGCACCGGGATCGACTGCAGGCGGATCAGCTGCGCGAAGGCGGCATCGAACCAGGTATCGGCGTTGTCGTCGTCGATATGCCGCGCCAGGGTCGGCCCGCCCAGGTCTTCCAGCAGCAGGAAGCCTTGTTCTTCATCGCGCGCCAGCACGCGCGGGACGCGCACGCCGTTGGGTTCGAGCAGGTCGTGCATGCGCAGCCACGGACGCACGTCTTCCAGGCCCGGCGGTGAATCCATCACGATGTGGCTGCCGTGTGCGCTGGTCGCGCGCCAGTAGCTGCGGAAGCCCGCATCCACCGACGCGCGGTCCAGGTGCAGGTCGGGGTCGGCCAGGGCGGTGCAGGTCCACTGCCGGCGCAGTTCGGCGCGCAGTGGGTCGGAAGCGGGATCGTTCATGGACGGGTACGTCGATGCGGCGCGCGGAGGCGCGCGGGAGAAGTGAGGGGAGACGTGTTCAGCGCCTGCCGCTGAACAGTCGCAGCACGGCCAGCACGGCGATCGCGCCGAGGATGGCGCCGATGAAACCGGCCGGCTCACCGCGCGCGTACCAGCCCATGTACTGGCCGAACCAGCCGGCCACCAGTGCGCCGACGATGCCGAGCACGATGGTCAGCAGGCAGCCCATGCGGTTGTTGCCGGGCATGAAGAAGCGACCGAGCAGGCCGACGATGAAGCCGACCAGGATGATGTAAAGCCAGCTGGTACTGCCGAACAGACCGTCCATCGCATGTTTCCTGCAGGAGAAGGACGCAGCCTATCAAAAGGCTGCGTCCGTCCGCGTCTGTCGCGCCCTCAGCAGCAGCCGTGGCCGCCGTGGCGGGTGCCGCTGTCCGCGGCCACCGGCGAACCGCTGGTTTCACCGCGCAGGCTGGCCGCGTAGTGCTCGCTGATCACCTTCGACACGCAGGCGGTCACGCGCTTGCCCATCGGAATGTGCAGGAACTCGTTCGGGCCGTGCGCGTTGGAGTGCGGGCCGAGCACGCCGGTGATCATGAACTGCGCGCCCGGGAACTTCTCGCCCAGCATGCCCATGAACGGGATCGAGCCACCTTCGCCCATGTACATCGCCGGCTTGCCGAAGAAGGTCTGGCTGGCCTCGTCGATGGCCTGGGTCAGCCACGGCGCCATCGCCGGTGCGTTCCAGCCCGAGGAGGCCTTTTCCAGGTCGAGCTTCACTTCGGCGCCGTTCGGCGGGTCGCGCAGCAGGGCTTCCTTCAGCAGTTCGCCGCAGGCCTTGCCGTCGGCGGTCGGCGGCAGGCGCAGCGACAGCTTCACCGCCGTATGCGGACGCAGCACGTTGCCGGCCGAGGCCAGCGGCGGCATGCCGTCCACGCCGGTCACCGACAGCGCCGGGCGCCAGGTGCGGTTGAGCACCAGTTCGGTCAGGTCTTCGTTCATCGGGCGCAGCCCGTCGACCATCGGGAATTTCTCGAAGATCTCGGTGTCCACCACCTCGGCGGCGCGCTTGGCCTGGGCCTGGCGCTCTTCCGGGATCTGCACGTGCATGCCGTCGATCAGGATGCGGCCGGTGTTCTCGTCCTCGATCCGCGACAGCAGCTGGCGCAGCAGGCGGAAGCTGGACGGCACCACGCCGGAGGCGTCGCCGGAGTGCACGCCTTCATTGAGCACCTTCACCGAGAAGTTGCCGCCGGTGAGGCCGCGCAGCGAGGTGGTGCACCACAGCTGGTCGTAGTTGGCGCAGCCCGAATCCAGGCACACCACCAGCGACGGCTTGCCTATGCGGTCGGCCAGGTGGTCCACGTAGGCCGGCAGGTCGTAGCTGCCCGACTCCTCGCAGGCCTCGATCAGCACCACGCAGCGGGCGTGCGGCAGGTTCTGCGCCTGCAGCGCCAGCACCGCCGCCAGCGAGCCGAAGATGGCGTAACCGTCGTCGGCGCCGCCGCGGCCGTACAGCTTGTCGCCGCGCAGCACGGGCAGCCACGGGCCCAGGTCGTCGTCCCAGCCGGTCATTTCCGGCTGCTTGTCCAGGTGGCCGTACAGCAGCACGGTGTCATCGCCGGTTTCGGCGCCGGTGGCGGGAATTTCCAGCAGCAGCAGCGGGGTGCGGCCTTCCAGGCGCACTACCTCGACCTGCAGGCCCGGCAGGTCCTGGGCCCTGGCCCAGCTTTCCATCAGCGTGACCGCCTGCTCCATATAGCCGTTTTCGACCCAATTGGCGTCGAACATCGGCGATTTGTTGGGAATGCGGATGTATTCGACCAGTTGCGGAACGATCTCGCTGTCCCACTTGTCATTGACGAATTGGCCGAGCTTGGCGCTGTCCATCAGGTAACTCCGAGTGCATATGGCTGATCCCGCCATTCTACGCCTGTGCACGGGGTAGGGTTTTTCCTACACCACGTCAGGTATTTGGCTGGCTGTGTGAAGGTGATGTGGACGATAGGCTGTGTGCATGTGGCGAGGGACACTGACTGCTCCGACGGGATGCCGGCAGGAGTCGGTCCGAGATCACAGGGAGCTACACGGTGGGGCCTTGGTTTTCGTGGAAGGCGCTAGCGCTGGGACTGCTGTTGACCGGAACCGCCCTGGCGGCCGACCGGATCAACATCAACACCGCCGACGCGTCGACGTTGCAGGAGGGATTGACGAACGTAGGGCCCAGGAAGGCCCAGGCGATCGTCGCGTACCGGCGACAACACGGACCGTTCATCCGGGTCGAGGATCTGGCACGGGTGAAGGGGATAGGGACAGCAACGGTCGAACGGAATCGACGACGGATGACGGTGGGGGCCAGGCTGGCGCCCACGGAGACACCGCCCCGGAGGGCAGTGACGGCACCCGTACCAAGGCGCTGACGCACAGGATGGGTCGCGACCGGCACGACGCCGGTCACGGCTGCCAGGCAGGAGCCGGCAGCCACGACAGCCGCAGGGAGGTGGCACGCACGGACGCAGCGCGGAAGGAATGGCGCGGATCCACCAGGACGGTGGCATCCAATCCCGGGACGGGGAGGGATGGCGGAACGAAATTCGGCCGAGTGCAGGGAGCATGGCCGGCACCCACACTGCGCAGGATGCACAGGGGGAAGGCGGGATGCCGACAGGGACGTGACGATTGCCCGGTCCACACAGGGATGTGTGACCGGGCAATTTTGTTTTGGGCTTTGGCGGGCTTCAACGTCGGGCCCGCCCATGTCACCGTACGTTTTGCGGTGTTGGATGGTTGGGCCGCGCTGCGCGCGGTTGACACGCATGGCGTGTCACTACGACCTTCTACGTGCACAGGACGATGGCGCTGGCCATCATGCGTAGCGACACGCCATGCGTGTCCTCGACCCACCCGAAGGAAGGCCACATGCCCACACGTCGCACGCTGTTGACCCGCATCGCCGGTTCGCTTATCGCCGTCATGGCACTCCCGGCGTGGTCCGCGCCCGAGCCTGCCGGCCCCACCGACCTCAAGCCCGGCCAGTTCCTCTGGCATCCGGAAATTTCCCCGGCCGGTCCGATCGTGCTGGTGGTCAGCCTCGATGAGCAGCGTGCCTATGTGTACCGCAACGGCATCGCCATCGGGCTGAGCACGATCAGTTCGGGCAAACCCGGGCATGAAACGCCGACCGGGGTATTCACCATCCTGCAGAAGGACAAGGACCACAAGTCCAACCTCTACAACAGCGCGCCCATGCCCTACATGCAGCGGCTGACCTGGGACGGCATCGCCCTGCACGGCGGCAACCTGCCCGGGCACCCGGCGTCGCATGGCTGCGTACGGCTGCCGCAGGCCTTCGCGCAGAAACTGTTCAGCGAAACCCAGCGCGGCGACACCGTGGTGGTGGCCGACGCCAAGAGCGCGCCGATGACGCTGGCCTACCCCGCAGTGCTGGCGCCGGTGAACAGCACCGGCAAGGCCCTGCTGGAGACCACCAATGCGCCGGCTCACTACTGGAATGACAGCGCCGCGCCGTCTGGCCAGGTCGGCATCCTGGTCAGCCTGCACGACCAGCGCCTGTACGTGCTGCGCGACGGCGTGCTGATCGGCGAGTCGCGGCTGGAAGCGAAGGCACTGCCGGCGTTCCAGGGCACTACCCTGTTCGTCATGCAGCAGGGCTATTCGGATGCGGCCAGCCCGCTCGATGCCAGCCAGAAGCTGCACAAGTGGACCGCGTATCCGCTGCTGGGCCAGAGCCCCGGCAATGCCAGCCCGGACCTGCTGGCCACGCCCAGCCTGCCGATGGCGCTGCCGCCGGCGTTCGCCGCCCAGCTGTACAAGGCGTTGGTGCCGGGCACCACGCTGCTGGTGACCAGCCTGCCGGCGGTTCGCCCGGTGGCCGATGAACAGAACCTGCAACCGGTCTTGGAATCCGACGCCGCCGGGGCCACCCTGTAAGGATGGCTTACCGCATTCCGCTTTCCCTGCTGATAGGCATCAGCGCGCTCGGCGTTGCCGGGGGCGATGCGAGTGCCGGCCCTCGGCCCGCCCAGGCGGCGTCGGCGGCCGGCCAACGGCCAGCGCTACCGGCGGAACAGCTGGCCGAGATGATGGCGCGTACGGCACCCAACGCGGACCGCAAGGTACTGCAGCTGGCGGCGAAGGCGATGAGCTGCGCGCTGCAGCGGCCCGAGCTGGGGGTGGACCCGGCGCGGCTGAGCGTGATCGATTATTCGCGGCCGTCCACCGAGCAGCGCATGTGGGTGTTCGATCTGGCCCGGCAGAAACTGCTGTTCGAAGAATGGGTCGCGCACGGCCGCAACAGCGGCGGCAATGCCACCGAGCGCTTCTCCAACCGCGACGGCAGCTTCATGTCCAGCCTGGGCGCCTTCACCGCCAAGGAAACCTACATGGGCGGCAACGGCTATTCGCTGCGGCTGGAGGGCCTGGAGCCGGGCTTCAACGACAAGGCACGCGACCGCGCCATCGTCATCCACGGCGCGCCGTACGTGAACCCGACCATTGCACGCCTGCAGGGCCGGCTGGGTCGCAGCCTGGGCTGCCCGGCCGTGCGCCTGACCGTGGCGCGGCCGTTGATCGACAGCCTGCGCGGCGGGGCGATGGTGTTCGCCTACTACCCGGACAAGGAGTGGCTGGCGCACTCACAGCTGCTCACCGCCCACTGCGGTGGCGGCACGGGCTGAGGCACAATGGCGGCATGTCGACCGCCACCGCATTGAGCGCTGCCACGCGCGTCATTCCGAGCTTTGAATACCGCCGCGAGCGCTGGCGGAATGGCCTGGGCTGGACGCGCGAGATCCTGCGCGTCCCTGACAGCGACGACTGGCAGGTGCGGTTGTCGATTGCCGAGATCGAACAGGATGCGGCGTTCTCGTCGTTTCCAGGTGTCGCGCGCGAGCTGGTGCTGCTGCGTGGCGAAGGACTGCGCCTGCGTTTCGCCGATGGCGCGGTGCACACGCTGCTGCCACCGCATGATCGCCTGCGCTTCGACGGCGAGGCGGAGGTCAGCGGCGAGCTGGTGGATGGCGTGACCCACGACTTCAACCTGATGTGGCGCCGCGACCAGGTCGATGCGGAGCTGCTGCATCGGCCGCTGGTGGGAAGCATGTTCTTCTTCACCGAACCGGGCACGGCGTGGGCGATCCATCTGCTGGCCGGGGAGGCGCAGTTCGAGGGCGAGCCGGACCTGCCGTCGTTGCAGCAGGGCGATACTGCTTGGCTGGCAGCGGGAGTGCGCAAACGTTACGCGTTGACCGGTGGTGGTGAACTGCTGGCGATCCGCCTCGACGAGCGCGAACGGCCGAAGCAAGCAACAGGGCAGGTGTTCCAGCGGTAGGGTCGAATCCCTATCGACCGCCGACGCCGGTGCAACGTTCATGGGTGGCATGACCGTTGGCGAAAACCATCTCCGGCACAGGTCATGCGTTCGTCGTGCCGATCGGCCGTGCGTGCGATCGATCGGGATCCGATCCTACCGGTGCGTGGTCCACACACAACCAGCGGCGCTGCCCATATCGCGGTCAATACACGTCGCGGCGGTAGCGGCCGGCGACGATCAGGGCTTCTTTGCCTTCGTGCCCCAAGGCCTGTTCGATCACCGCGTCCACTGCCGGGGCCATGCCCTGCAGGCTGCCACAGACCAGGATGGTGGCGCCGTGACGCACCCACTGGCGCAGGGTGTCCAGCTCGGCCAGCAGCCGGTCCTGCACGTATCGGTGGACGCCGTCGTCGCGGCTGAACACCGTATCCAGCCGCGCGATCATGCCGGCGCGCTGCCAGCCCAGGATGTCATCGCCGAAATGGAAATCGTGCGCGGCGGTACGCTCGCCGAACAGCAGCCAGTTGCGCGCGGCACCCTGTTCGACCCGGGCGCGCAGGTGCGCGCGAAGCCCGGCAATGCCGGTACCGTTGCCGATCAGGATCAGCGGTGCGTCGGGCGGCGGCGCGTGGAAGTTCGGATTGCTGCGGAAACGCAGGTCGATGCGTCCGCCCAGCGTGGCGTGATCGCACAGCCAGCCACTGCCCAGGCCCGGCGTGCCGTCCGGGCGCAGCAGGCGACGCAGCAACAGCAGCACCTGGCCTTCGGCCGGCGTGCTGGCGATGGAGTACTCGCGGTGCGGGAGTGGCTTGAGCGCGGCGACCAGCGCGGCGTCGCCGGCCGGGACCGAATCAGGCAGCACCGGCAGGTGCGAGCGGGCCAGCCAGTCGCGCAGCGACTGCCCTTCAACCTGCGCGTTGCCGTCGCGGGCGTGCAGGGCAAGCCACGCATCGACTTCGTCGGCACCGTGCCGTGGTCCGATCTCCACCACATCGCCCGCCTGCCACGCCGGCAGTACGCCGTCGGCCGGCACCAGCGCCACTGTCCAGGTGGCGGCACCCGGGCTGCCCGCGTTGACCTGCCGACGCGACTGCAGCTGCCAGGGCTGGTACTGCGCCGGGGTCCAGTCGGGCAGCTCGGTGACGTTGCCGCCCAGCTGGCCCAGCAGCTGCTGCCAGTGACGCAGCGCGGCCGGGTCGGCGTTGTCCACTTCTATCGTGTCGAACAGCGGGTGCGCACCGTGCCGGCGCAGCCACGCGTCGAGCTGGTGGCCGAAGGCGCAGAAATGGCCGTAGCTGCGATCGCCCAGCGCCAGCACGCCGTACTGCAGGTGCGGCAGCGCCAGCGACTGCGGCATCACCCGGCGCAGGAACGGCAGTGCATGGTCCGGTGCGTCGCCTTCGCCGGTGGTGCTGGCGATCAGCAGCATGCGCGTGGTCTGCTGCAGCAGCGTGGCGTCGACCTGGTGCAGGCCGCGCACGCGCACGCTGACGCCGGCTGCGCGCAGCACCTCGGCGCTGCGTTCGCACAGCTGCCGGGCGAAGCCGGTCTGGCTGGCCCAGACCAGCAGCAGTGGCG
>NZ_CAUQPH010000043.1:0-28558 GCF_963519925.1 uncultured Stenotrophomonas sp.
TGGTGTAGGTGAGCAGGCGTATGTAGCCCAGCGCCCTTGCCGCCTGCCAGGCCGCGCCGTAGAGCTTGCTGCAGGCGCTGGGTGTGCCGTCGGTGCACAGCCGCGTGACTTCCAGCGTCCAGGTGCCGCGCGACCGGGCGGCCGACAATGGCCACGCCGTGGATCAGGTCGCTGTCGCTCAGCGTGACGGCCAGGGCGAACTTCGCGCCCTGGACCGGGCGGTGGTGGCGATGGTGCGACAGAACGAATGCATTGGCCGTGCGCAGCGACACCGGTAGGAGGTGCAGCCTCGGCGAGGTCGATGGCGTGTTCATGCGGTTGTCTCCGGTGGCATGCCGGCGTTGTGGCCGGCGGGGCGTGCCTCGGCGGCTGGAGACAAACGCGCACGCGCGGCGATGGCGGCGGTGCGAACAAAAGAAGGCCCCCGATGCGGGGGCTGCGAGGCGGTTGCCGCGTCAGGCGGGAGGCACCACTGCTAAGGACAGGTGCGTGGCGGTGGCGGAAAGCACGAGATCGTCCACCGAGTGCTGGAGGCGCGTGAACAGGCCGTCCTTCGGGTCGAAATACTCCGCGAAGTCATCGCCGCCCAGCTCGCGGCCGGCGAGGTGCCACCAGTCATCGAACGGGTCGGTGTCCGGGTTGCATCCGACGGCGTAGGCGAGCAGTGCCTGGCGCCCATCCGGGCGACGCTCCCCACGCTCGGCGAGGAAGTACACGCCCTGATCCTTGACCAGGACAATGCGGCACTGATTGGGGACGTCTCAGAAAACGGAAAAAATCGTACGCTAAGCCGGTTGCAGCGGTCGTAGCGGCCTGAACTTGCCCGCGCCGATCTTGGCGCTGCTGCGCCAGAGGTAATCGCCGGTCAGGTTGATGTGCTCCCAGCCCAGCGGCGACAGGTACTGCAACAGGGCGTCATCGACAGTCTGGCCGTGACCGCGTAAGGCGTTTGAGGCCCGTTCCAGATAGACCGTGTTCCACAACACTATGGCCGCCGTCACCAGGTTGAGGCCGCTGGCCCGGTAGCGCTGCTGCTCGAAACTGCGGTCGCGGATTTCGCCCAGCCGGTTGAAGAACACGGCGCGGGCTAGCGCGTTGCGGGCTTCGCCCTTGTTCAGTCCGGCATGCACGCGGCGGCGCAGCTCGACGCTTTGCAGCCAGTCCAGGATGAACAGCGTTCGCTCGATGCGGCCCAGCTCGCGCAGCGCCACGGCCAGGCCGTTCTGGCGCGGGTAGCTGCCGAGTTTCCTGAGCATCAGCGAGGCCGTCACCGTGCCCTGCTTGATCGAGGTGGCCAGCCGCACCTTGGCGTTGATCGCCTTGCCGGACGCCTGGAACTGCTGCTGATGCTTGTGCTTGGCAGCGTTGAACAGCTTGCCCAGGATGCGGTCGTGCAGGTCGATGATTTCGTCGGTGACGGTGGCCATGCCCTCGATGGCGAGCGCACCAGGGTCGCGTAGCGGCGCTGTGCCTCGAACTTGGCCAGATCGGCGGGCGTCATCTGGCCGCCTTCGCGGGCGATCTTGAGCAGGCGGTTCTGGTGCACCGACCGCTCGATGCCGGAAGGCAGGTCGAGCGCCTGCCAGGCTTTGAGGCGCTCGATGTGTTCGAGTATGTGGCGCGAGTTCGGCTTGACGGGCGACTGGCGCAGCCAGGCCAGCCAGGTCGTCTTGCCGTTGTCGTGGCGCTTGAGCAGATCGTCGAGGCGGTGCCGGTGGGTGGCCGACAGGGGATCGGACAAGGCCGCGTAGATGCGGCGGTTGGCGCGGCTGTAGGCGTTCATCGAACACCTCCCTTTTCCTCATCCGGCGCAACAGGACAGTTGCTTCACGTCCTTGTTGAAGGTCTGCGCCGCGAGCTTCAGTCCCTCGACCATGGTCAGGTAGGGGAACAACTGGTCGGCCAGCTCCTGCACGGTCATCCGGTGGCGGATCGCCAGCGCGGCCGTCTGGATCAGTTCGCCCGCTTCCGGCGCGACCGCCTGTACGCCGATCAGCCGCCCTGAGCCAGCTTCCGCCACCAGCTTGATGAAGCCGCGCGTGTCGAAGTTGGCGAGCGCCCTCGGCACGTTGTCGAGCGTCAGCAGCCGGCTGTCGGTCTCGATGCCGTCGTGGTGCGCTTCCGCCTCGCTGTAGCCCACGGTCGCCACCTGCGGATCGGTGAACACCACCGCCGGCATCGCCGTCAGGTCCAGCGCCGCGTCGCCGCCGGTCATGTTGATCGCGGCGCGCGTGCCGGCCGCCGCCGCCACATAGACGAACTGCGGCTGGTCGGTGCAGTCGCCGGCAGCAAAGATGTGCGGTGCGCTCGTGCGCATGGCGCGGTCGATGACGATGGCTCCCTGCGCATTGACTTCGACGCCTGCCGCTTCAAGGTTCAGGCTGCGCGTGTTCGGCGCGCGACCGGTGGCGACCAGCAGCTTGTCGGCGCGCACTTCCCCCTGCCCGGTGGTGAGCACGAATTCCCCGCCCGCATAGGCAACGTGGCTCGCCTGGGTGTGGTCCAGCACCTCGATGCCCTCGGCGCGGAAGGCGTCTGTTACGGCTTCCCCGATGGCCGGGTCTTCTCGGAAGAACAGCGTGCTGCGCGCCAGGATCGTGACCTGGCTGCCCAGCCGGGCGAAGGCTTGCGCCAACTCGACCGCCACCACGGAGGAACCAATCACGGCCAGCCGCTCGGGGAGCGAGCTGCTTTCCAGCGCCTCGGTGGAGGTCCAGTGGGGTGTGTCCGCAAGGCCCGGGATTGGCGGAAGCGCCGGGCTCGCGCCGGTGGCAATCAGGCAGCGGTCGAAGTTCACCTCGTGCGTGCCGCCGTCAGCGGTCGCCACGGTCAGCGTGCGCGTGTCCCTGAACCGGGCCTCGCCGCGCAGCACGGTGATGGCCGGAGTGCTTGCCAGGATGCCTTCGTACTTGGCATGGCGCAGCTCCTCGACGCGGCCTTGTTGCTGGGCCAGCAGCCGCTCGCGCAGTACAGCGGGCGCTGCGGCCGGCAGGCCAGCATCGAACGGGCTTTCGCGGCGCAGGTGGACGATGTGCGCGGCGCGGATCATGATCTTGGACGGCACGCAGCCGACATTGACGCAGGTGCCGCCGATGGTGCCGCGCTCGATCAGCGTGACGCGGGCGCCTTGCTCCACGGCCTTCAAGGCAGCCGCCATCGCCGCGCCGCCGCTGCCTATCACAGCCACGTGCAGCGCTTGTTCACCGCCAACATGCTTCGTTTCGCCACCGAGCCAGCCCAGCGCCTTGTCTAGCAGGCCGGCAGGCTTGTTCGGCGTGTCGGTAAGCCGTGCGCGATAGCCGAGCGTGGCCACTGCGGCAACCAGCGGGGCCACGCTCACGCCTGCATCCGCCTCGATTTCGGCCTGCCGCTGCGGATAGGACACCGAGGCCGCGCGCACGCCGGGCACGTTCGTCAAAGCCTGCTGGACGTGCTCGGCGCACGACGTGCAGGTCATGCCTTCGATGTGGAGGGTGATCGCCTCGGCCATGATTACGCCCTCACTGCTTGACGCTGGACGGGTAACCCGCGTTTGCGGTGGCCTTGGTCAAGGCGTCGGCATTGGTCTTGGCCTCGTCGAAGGTGACGACGGCCTCCCGCTTCTCGAAGCTGACTTCGGCCTTCTCGACGCCGGCGACCTTGGACAGAGCCGTCTTGACCGTGATCGGGCACGCGGCGCAGGTCATGCCGGGCACCGACAGGGTGACGGTCTTGGTGGCAGCCCAGGCGGGCGCGCTTAGAGCGGCGGCCAGGGCGATGAGGGTGGTGAGGGTGGTGAGTTTCTTCATGGTGATCTCCTTTCAGTAGAACAGCGGCAGGACGTAGGGAAACGCGAGGGCAACCAGAACCAGGGCGGCCACGATCCAGAAGATCACCTTGTAGGCAGTCCGCACTTGGGGCACGGCGCAAACGTCGCCGGGCTTGCAGGCATGGGCTGGTCGGAAGATGCTGCGCCAGGCGAAGAACAGCGCGATGAGCGCTGCGCCGATGAAGATCGGCCGATACGGCTCCAGCACGGTCAGGTTGCCGATCCACGCGCCAGAGAAGCCGAGCGCGACCAGGACAAGGGGGCCGAGGCAGCAGGCCGAGGCGAGGACGGCCGCGACGCCGCCGGTCGCCAGTGCGCCGCAGCCGTTCTTGGGTTCCGACATAAGGTTCTCCTTCCGGGACTTCGCTTGATGCTGTAACGTTACTTCCGTAGTCAACTACGGAGTCAAGCGCCATGGAGAACGCTCAAGAGAATCTGACCATCGGGGCCTTCGCCAAGGCAGCCCGGGTCAACGTGGAGACGATCCGCTTCTATCAGCTCAAGGGCTTGCTACCCCAGCCGGAGCGGCCCTACGGTCGCATCCGCCGCTACGGGCAGGCGGACGTGGCGCGGGTGAAGTTCGTGAAGTCAGCCCAGCGCCTGGGATTCAGCCTGGATGAAGTCGGCCAGCTCCTGAAACTGGAGGACGGCACCCATTGCAGCGAGGCGGCCGAACTGGCTGCTCACCGGCTGGCCGATGTGCGCGCACGCATGGCGGACCTCACGCGGATGGAAGAGGCCCTGTCGACGCTAGTGAGAGAGTGCAACGCGCAC
This sequence comes from uncultured Stenotrophomonas sp., assembly GCF_963519925.1. NCBI lineage: Bacteria > Pseudomonadati > Pseudomonadota > Gammaproteobacteria > Lysobacterales > Lysobacteraceae > Stenotrophomonas > uncultured Stenotrophomonas sp. Next base: position 4,583 of record NZ_CAUQPH010000043.1, read on the forward strand.
CATGGCAATGTTTCCTGCCCGTTGATCGCAGCTTTGCATTGCTGCTAAAGGGCCCACTTCGGCTCTTAGCGTACGATTTTTTTCCGTTTTCTGAGACGACCCCTGATTGGCGATGGCTTCGGTCAGCACGGGGCGCAGGTCAGCGCCTTTGAATCGCAGTGACATGGATGAAATCTCCTGTGTGGAAGAATGAGAAAGGCCTCCATCCGATGGGATGAAGGGCCTGTAGTGCACGCGGCCGGAACGGCTGGAACGCCGTGGCGGATGCCTCGGGTCAGCCGCAGGACCGCCCGGTTTCGCTGCGGGGCGTCATGCCGGGACGGCCTGGCGCTTGCGGGCCGCTTTCGCGTCGAGGATGCTCACGTCGATCTGGCGCCAGCGCCCGTCGTCGATGAGCCTCTCCAGCACTTCGCCGAGCATGTCGAAATACACCTCGTCGTGCCGATCGACCAGTTCGACCGATTCACCGTTCTGACGGTGCAGTTCCACCACGTAGGTGTCTCCGCCGCGGTCGTAGAGGATCGTCACCCGGCCCTCGAACTTCGCGGTCGAGACCGTGAAGCTGATCGCCGGCGGGGTCTCGATGATCTTGGAGGGCGTGGGATCGACCCAGGTGAAGTCGCGGGCACCGGCATCCACCAGCATGTGGGTGATGCGCCGGAAGCGATCGGGGGCCGGCATCTCCTCCAACTGCTCGATGAGCTGGCCCAACTCCATGCACTGCGGCGTGGGAATGGGCAGCTTGGCCGGCGCCGAGCCGAGGATGTGCCTCGTGATGGTGTACGGCGTGCCGTCCGAAGTCTCCTCGGTGATGACCTCCGGCGTGTCCGCGCGCAGTCCGTCGAAGCGACGACGGGCATAGGGTTGGACATGCACCTTGGCGCCTTCGGCAGGAACCGTGGTCACCAGGCTGGGATCGAGCACCGCGAACTCGGAAGGCTTGAGCTTGACGACGATGGCATCGTCGGTCGCGGCGACCACCTTGCCGTCGAAGGGTTGGGGGTCGATGGCGAAGCCCAGCGTTGAGGACAGCGGCTGATCATCGAACACGCGGTACTTGAACGACCGCACGTTGCGGGGCACGTGGCCTGCGACCAGCGAAGGCATCATGGATTTGATGAGGGAACGATCCATGGGGAAACTCCTTGAGGAAAAACAAGGGATTCCCCGCCCGCAAGGGAGAGGTCCCTTGTGGGTGGCGTGGATGGACGCGGTAGGTCCGTAGGAAGAAACGACCAGCACGGTTTCCCGCGCTTGCAGCCTCGAAGGTCTCGACTGCCTGGGCATGTGCCGGCAACGCCGACGAACATGGGGCAAGCATGGCCCTGGGGCGGTCTGCCTGCCCGCAGGAAACGGCACCGCACCACAACCGTTTTCCTGTGCTGCGGGCAAGAAAAAGCCCCTCGAAAGGGGCTGGAGGAATCAGGCTTGGTACACGAAGTAGTGCTCGCGCTGACGCGGAAAGAACACGTGTTTCCACGTGTCGCCGCTTGTGTTGCCACCGTCGAAGACGACCATTTCGTAGTCGTCCACGTCGGTGTCCACCAGGTCGGCGCTGGCGATATGGCGCATGTGCAGCGTGCCGCTCATGCGCTCGAATACCAGGATCTGGCCGATGGCATCTTCCTGGCTCATGGCGTTGACGCAGGCTCCGAGTTGGTGCTCGAAGTCGGATGCGGGTGTGATGAGGTCGGGGAACATGGGATCGCTCCTGTGAAAGTGCGCCGGCCCGGCTCTCTGGCGGGAGACCGGGCCGGCATGCGGTGAGGACAAGGAAGGCCGGGGATGTGTGTGGCAGCTATTCGCCGGCCAGCGATAGGCCCGGCAACACGGGTGCGTCGGCATCGAGGATGAGGATGCGCACGTCGGCCTGGCCGGCCAGTTCAAGGATCTGTGCCAGCTCGTCCGGCATGCCCTTGCTGCGGTGCTCCTGCCGAAGCTGCTCGGCGGCGATCCCCTCGACGTCCTGCAGGTGCTGGTCCGTCCAGGGCGTGGAGATCAGCTTGACGCCGATCGCCGGGCTGTAGGGAATCCGGAACGCGATGAACAAAAAGGCCTCCGGCGTCGCGAGGTCAGCCAGGTTGGCCAGGTACTGGCCGGTTTCGCGGCTGATGTGCGCGCTGCTGATTTCCCAGCACCGGCTGTAGTAGCCGGTCTCGAAGCTCAACCGCTGCACGACTTCCCGTGCGGCCTCGGCCGAATAGGTGTCGCCAATGTGGACGGGGCGGCCGTCGAAGTCGTCGCCGTGGATCGCGTACACCACGGCACCCACCATGCCTTCGCCGCTGCCCCCTTCAGCCGCGTCGCATTCGGCGATCAGTGCGGCGCCGACAGGTTCGGTGCCAGTCCTGACCACCGCGAAGTCGCTGGTGATGATGCAAGGAGAAGAAACCAGCGCCGCGTCGCAGAGGTGCTGCTGGCTCGGGTGGATGTTTCGCCAAACATGCGGGCTTCCGTCCTCGTAGCTGATGGACAGCGTGCGGACGATTTTCAGATTCCAGTAGCCGCGTAGAAAGGGATTGGGATTCTGGGACATGGGATTTCTCCAACAGAATAATGATGGAGCAAATCCCCGCCACCGGGAATTGACCCCGGTGGGTGGAAAGAAAGGAAACAGCGTCAGGTGACGCTGATCGTTGGCGTTTGGGCCAATCGCTCGGCGACGCGCCGGCGCAAATTCATGCGGAATGGCTCGTCGCTGACGCCCGCCAGCAGATTGATGGTCTCCAGCGCGATCAGGGCCGAAGCCTCTTCGATGTCGGCGGCCACAATGGTCTTGCGCAATTGGTCGCCGAGCTGGAGGGCCTGGGAGGAGGAGCTGATGAAGCGGACCTCGCGGCTCAGGTAGCAGCCGTTGCCGCCGAACTCGAACAGCCGCGGCTTGCTGCAGTACCAGCAGCCCTCGAACTGGATGGCGGTCAGGTGGTGCCCGTCATCGAACCGGGTGGCGATCAGAAACAATGCGTCGAGATCGGCGGTGTCCTCGAACGAATGACGGTCGATCAAGTTCCCCAGCTCTTCGTCCTCATCGGCACCGAAGTGCACGGCGAGCAGTTCGAGCAGCGGCGGGATCGACAGCCCTTCGTCGTCCGGCATCGGAATACCGAGTTGCGTGGCCAGGTCTTCCAGGCCATCGAGCACGTCCGGCCATTGCGGATTGGTGGTCTCGGCGATCTGGGCGATGTAGGCCTGCCCGTTGCCGGGGTGGCTCTCGTCCAGCGCGAAGGCGCCGAACAGCGCCTGGATGACGGGCGTCACACGGTCGAGCACGAGAACGCCGGTGGCTTCGTAGTAGTTGTTGGCCATGAAGGCTCCTTTCGATGAATGAACGGAGCCAGCCCTTGCGGACGATGGCATCCGCAGGGGAAACCGCCTGATGCCGGATGGCGCTGGGCGGGGAGAAAACGCGAGGGACATGGCCTCGAACGAGGCGCATGTCCCTCATGGGGTCCCGTGAACGCAGTGATGAAGGTGTGCCAGGGACCGGCTCACCAACCGCTGTAGTTCAGCAGCAGGTCGGCGATCACCTGGCGACGTTGCAGATCGAGACCATCGAAGTCCGACAGTCCTTGGAAGTGGCAGCGCTTGAGCATGGCACCGCCCTCGCGCGCGTTGTAGAAGCTGAACATGGCGGACAGGAACATGCGTTCCCCGCTGCTCAGGACGCCGAGTGCGTCGTTGGCACGCAGCATGTCGGGACGCAGATCCCACTTGCTCTTTGCCTGGTTCAGGCCTTCGCGCGTGCCGTCGCCAAACCATTGCGGGCCTGCGATCTCGACGCCGCGCTTCCAGACCTCGAAGAAGGCTTGGGGCGCGGCGGCGAAATGCTGCTCTTCCCGCATGATCTGATCGACGACTTCCTGGGGCAAAAGCTGGTTCATGACGTGGTTCCTCCAGTTGGATCAGGGTGTGGCGAGCTGGGACCAGCCGCCTCTTTCGAGGGCACGTTGAGCCGCGGCATAGCTGCGGAAGTACTGGCAGGATTCCCGCGAAACGGGACCTTCTGTATCGCGCGTGCCGATGTAGTGGCCGGCGGCGCTATGCAGGATTTCGAGCGGCAGGAACTTGCCGCAATGGATCAAGGCCAACTGGCCGAAAGAGGCTTGCTGGGACATGGATGGGCTCCTTGGAAAAAGCGGGGCCTCGTCCCTCACGGGATGGCAGCTCCCGCACGCGGTTGAGAAAAAAGCATCGGCGTCACGGGTGACGCGCGTCCGCAGACTCGATGCGATGGCGGACTGGCGGGTAGCGCGGAAAGAATCCGCGGCAGCCTGGAAACTCTGGCTGCTGGCATGGTGCTGACGAATCAGCGACACATGCGGGCAGCTTCATGCGCGAGGCGAGCCGCGTCAGCCGGAAATCGGCATTTGCAACAGCCCCGATTGGCGAACGCGGAAAAAAGAAAGCCCCGCAATAAGTGCGGGGCTGTCAGGAGGATGAGGCGAAACTGGGTCAGCGAGGCCTGTCGCCCAGTACATGCTGCTTCCACAGGGCGAATGCCTCGTCCGGTCCCAGCTCTGCGAGGATGACGATGGGCTGGCCCCGACGGGCACGCAGCGATGCGAAATACGCTGGCCGGTCGGCGATGGCGTTGAGCTTGATGCCCTTTAGGAACAGCAACTGGCGGGGGCGAACTTTGGTGGTAACGCAGGCATGATTGCGCTTGTTTGGGGCAAAAGGGCCAGCGAAGCGGGCGGACACGGCCAGAAAACCGCGACGAACTACTTGTACTTGCCAGGCGAGGCGAACGGGTGACATCAGCATATCGCTATGCGGTAAAGAAGACCGTCCTAAAGCTTGCAGGATCCCGGCATAGCTTCATCATCACCTCTCCGTGACGGCTCATTGGAACGAAAAAGGCCAGCATCGCCGTGATGGACTTTCATAATTGCCAGGTCAACTGGCTTGCGTGCTGTTTATTCACAGCAAGGCATTGCGACGTCGTTGCAGCAATCGCCGCCATCGCAACAGGGCGTTGCAGCAAAAGCGGCGGTGGGCGCTAGCATGAGGGCCAAGCCGCGGCCGCTCATGCTGGGGGCCGTTCTCTTCAGATTGGTGTCCTGCACCGTGTGCATTGCGAATTTCCGGATCGTCCCAATGTCACTGGGACTCCTTTGTGGCGGCCGGGTTCTCCACGCTCATGAACGACTGGGCCACCAGCGCGATCGCCCCGCCCACGATGGCCATGTCAGCGATGTTGAAGGCGGGCCAGTGCCAGCCGTGCAGGTGAAAGTCGATGTAGTCGATAACGTGCCCGCGCGTGGCGCGGTCGAACGCGTTGCCCAATGCGCCGCCCAGAATGAGGCTGTACGAAAGGCCTTCCGTTTTGCGCAGCGGCCGGGAGAGCAGCCATGCGAGCCATGCCGATATTGCGAACGCGATCGCCAGAAAAAACCACCGCTGCCAGCCGCCCGCGCCAGCAAGGAAGCTGAACGCCGCGCCGGGATTGAGAGCGTGAACTAGGTTGAAGAATGACGCCACCTCGTGCGACCAACCCAAGGGAGTTGTCGCGTCAATGTAGCTCTTAGCTGCCTGATCGCCGGCGAATATAACGATCGCGAGTGAGTACCACTGCGTCTTGCGAAGAGATGGTTCATCCATTGTTCATGCCGCCTTGAACTTCAGGAGGCGCAGCCCATTGACGACAACCAAAAGACTTGCCCCCATGTCAGCGAACACAGCCATCCACATGGTGGCATGCCCTGTGAACGTCAACGCAAGGAACACCGCCTTGATGCCAAGGGCCAGAACGATGTTCTGCGTGAGGATCGCCGCAGTGCTACGCGACAGCCGGATGAAGGCGGGGATCTTGCGCAGGTCGTCGTCCATCAGGGCGACGTCGGCTGTTTCGATCGCGGTGTCGGTGCCGGCCGCGCCCATGGCGAAGCCGATGTCGGCACGGGCGAGCGCGGGCGAATCGTTGATGCCGTCGCCCACCATGCCCACCTGGCCCTCGCCGCCGACCAGGCTTTCGATGGTCTTGAGCTTGTCTTCGGGCAGTTGGTCACCACGGGCTTCAGAGATTCCGACCTGGGCAGCGATGGCCGCGGCCGTGTGCTGGTTGTCCCCCGTCAGCATCAGCGTGCGCACACCCAGCGCCTGCAGGTCGGCCACCGCCTCACGGCTGGTTTCCTTCACGGTGTCGGCCACTGCAAAAATGCCGAGCACGGTCGCATCGTCCATCAGCAGGATCGCTGTCTTGCCTTGGCGCTCCAGGGTCTCCAGCCGAGCCTGGAGCGTCGCTTCGCTCAGGCCCAGCTCCTGGGCGAGCCTGTGGTTGCCCATGTGCAACATGCGCCCGGCGACGCGGCCGCGCACGCCGCGGCCAGGCAGCGCCGCGAAGTCGTCGACCTCGTGCAGCGCGATGCCGTCACGGTTCGCCTTGCGGGCGATGGCCTGAGACACAGGATGGTCCGAGCGTGCCGCGAGGCTTGCGGCCCAGGCGGCAACTTCCTGCGCCTCGCCGATCAGCGGCACGAAGTCGGTCTGCTCGGGCTTGCCATGTGTGAGTGTGCCGGTCTTGTCCAGGGCCAACGCCTTGAGCTTGCGCCCGCCCTCCAGGTAGACGCCACCCTTGATCAGGATGCCGCGTCGGGCGGCAGCGGCCAAGCCGCTGACGATGGTGACCGGCGTGGAGATGACCAGAGCGCAGGGGCAGGCGATCACCAGCAGTACCAGGGCCTTGTAGACCCAGTCAAACCATGCGCCGCCGAAGGCGAGCGGCGGCACGACGGCAACCAGCACGGACACCGCGAACACCGCCGGCGTGTAGACGCGGGCGAACTGGTCGACGAAGCGCTGCGTGGGCGCACGGCTGCCCTGCGCGGACTCCACGGCATGGATGATGCGCGCGAGCGTCGAGTCGCTGGCGCCTGCGGTCACCTTGTATTCGAAAGAGCCGGTCTCATTGATGGTTCCGGCGAAGACCTGGTCACCTTCGGCCTTCTCGACGGGCAGGCTCTCGCCGGTGATGGGCGCCTGGTTGATGGCCGATCGACCCGAGGTGATCAGGCCGTCCAGTGCGATGCGCTCGCCAGGACGCACGCGGACCACCGCGCCCTTTGCGACCTCCTTGGCCGGCAGCTCTGTCCATGAGCCATCGGCCTGCCGCACGGTCGCGGTCTCGGGCGCCAAGTCCATCAGCCCCCGAATGGCGTTGCGGGCGCGGTCCAGCGACTTCGCCTCGATCACTTCCGCCAACGCGAACAGGAACATGACCATGGCGGCCTCCGGCCAGTGGCCGATCGCCATGCCGCCGGTGACCGCGATGGCCATCAGGGCGTTCATGTTCAGGTTGAGGTTCTTCAGCGCGATCCAGCCCTTCTTGTAGGTGCTGAGGCCGCCGGTGAAGATCGAAACCAGTGCCAGCACGATCACGGCCCAATGATTGCCGTCGTTGACCCAGTACACGCCTTCGGCGGCCACCGCCGCAACGCCCGAAACCGCCATCGGCCACCAATTGGTCTTGTGCGCGGCCACCGGGGCATCGCGCGGCTCATCAGTCCTCTGGACCTCGGCTTCCATGCCCAGCGATTCGATGGCTTCGACTGCCGGCTTGATCGCGTCGGGTGTGTGCCGAACCGTGAGCGTGCGCTGCATCAGGTTGAAATCCATTCCCTGCACGCCCGGCATGCCTTGCAGCTTGCCGCGGATCAGACTTTCCTCGGTCGGACAGTCCATCTTCGCGATGCGAAGTACCGTGGTGGCTGTCTGCATGTCCTGCCGCGCAGCCTGCATTCCAATGGAAGCAAGCGCCTTCTCGATCGGCGCTGAGGTCGCCAGCGTGTGCTGGACTCCCAGCACACGCTGCATCAGATTGAAGTCGAGCGCGGTCACACCCGGCAGCTTGCCCAGCCGGTCGCGGATCAGCGCTTCTTCCGTCGGGCAATCCATGTTCTCGATCCGGTACGTCACCCGCTCGCCGATCGGCGGCGCGGAAACGGCAGCGGTTGGTTGCTGCTGCAGGGCCGAGGATGGGATCACAGCCGCGGCTTCGATCGGCCCCGTGTGGCCGAAGGTCTGCTCCTTGGCGCGCATGCCGATCGAGGCCAGGACCTGCTCCATCTGCGCGCGTGCCTGAGCGAGGTGTTTCACCGACAGGGTGCGCTCAGCGAGGTCGAAGTCGAGGTCCTGAATTCCCTCGACTGCCCCGAGGTGCGAGCGGATGAGTTTCTCCTCGCTCGGGCAGTCCATGTTCTCGATGCGGTAGGTGGTCGACACGGCGGCGTCTCGGACAGCCTGAGCCTTCATGCCCACCGAATTCAGCGCTTGCTCCAAGGCATCGGCCGAGACTTCGCGGTGCGAAATGGTCAACAAACGCTGCGGAAGATCGAACAGGAGCCGCTCGACACCGGGCATGCCCTCCAGCGTTCGCCGCACCAGTGCTTCCTCATTGCGGCAATCCATGTTGCTCACGTGGAAAACGGTGGTTTCAGTGCTGGCCTGCTCACTGGCGCACGCCGTCTGTTGGCCATTGCCGCCGGAGCAGGCGCATGGGCTGGAAGGTTCTTTGTTCATAGATCGCTCTTCATTGACAAGGTTTTCCCCGGATGCCATCATTAGAAAACCTCTAGTAGATATAGAGTCAAGTTTTTTATAGGAAGCAACCATGATGCGGATCGGTGAACTGGGCAAGAAGGCAGATTGCTTGGTGCAGACCGTGCGCTTTTACGAGTCAGAAGGCTTGCTGCCCGAGCCTGCACGTAGCGAGGGCAACTTCAGGCTCTATGACGAAGTCCATTTGCAGCGCTTGCTGTTCATCCGCCGCTGCCGGGCGAAGGACATGACGCTGGATGAGATCCGTCAACTGCTGAACTTACGGGATCGGCCAGAGTTGGGCTGCGGCGAGGTGAACGCGCTGGTCGACGCTCATATCGCGCAAGTGCGGACCAAGATGAAGGAATTGCGCGCCTTGGAGCGCGAGTTAATGGATCTGCGACGCTCCTGCGATAGCGCCCGAACCTCGCGCGAGTGCGGCATTCTCAACAGCTTGGCCGAGCCCGCCTGAAGCTCGAGCGTGTCATCGGTGCTGGAAGTGATCGGGTCCAGTTCTGAGAGCCACGTGCCGCGCTCCATCATGCGAAAGCGCGCGATTCTGACGTTTTGAGACGGCGTGCGACCGAGGGCGTGGCCCACAGGAGCCAGCGCGAGCCGGACGACCTGCGCGCCGCAATCTCCGCCACCTTACGGGTTCTCCAGGCCAGACCGAGCATCGCGGCGTGGCTGCGCAGGTGCAGGTGCAGGCCAAGGTAGCAGTGCGCCACGACGCGGCCCGACTCATGGGCACGCCACGCAACTCGCGATCGCTTCGCAAGAAGCCGCAAGGCCCGACTCGCGCAAGAATGCGACGTGGGCAAGATCGTATAGCCAGCAGCGCAAGCGTTTGCCGCTGCTGGCCGGCTCCGGAAGGGATAGACAAGCTGCGGGCCGTAGTCCATTGGAAAGTCCATCTTTCTTGAGTGTCACTCTTTGGCGCCCAGCGTGTGCTTTTGCGACCGGAAAGCGCTGAACAAGTGGCCCCCGGGCATCCAGAAATCGCCGTAGTTGACTTGGGCGTCTTCGTGCTCACGCTTGTGATGCCAGCGATGGGCTTCAGCCACCCCGATCAACAATCCCAACGGCCCGACCCGGTATCCCAGATTGGAGTGCTGGAAGGCCAGATGCACGACAAAGAAGCCGAGCCATGCGCCGACGGCCAACCACAGCTTGGAACGCCGCTACTGGCTCAACGGGGAGTGGAAAGGCCGCCCGCCCTCTAGCAAGGCGGCACAAGCGAGCGCGACGATCACTGTGAGTAGCTCCGTCGGAAAAGACGGCCGGCCGGTCGCGAGCTCGCCGAAGAGCACAACCGCAGTGGCGCCACGGATCAGTGGATAGCAGCCATACCGGATGACAGTCGCAATGAAGGGGGCGCATTGGTGCTCATCTGTTCTGTCCTAAAGCTCTGACTGGATTGGAAAACCTTCTAGCTACGGTAGAGTCAAGGGCGTCCGGGAAGACCCTGTGGCAAGTTCGTTGCATCTGCGCCTTGACTCTCCAGCCGCTACAGGCTTCAGCATCCATCGATTTGGAAGGAACAATGCATGGCTGAAAACCACAGAAATCACGAAAACGACGAGTTGGGCCGCCTAGATGCGAGCGATGCGAAGGACCGAAAGATTCTTCTGACTGTGTTGCTGATCAACCTGACGCAGTCCGCCGCCGGCATTGCCCTTGGCATCTGGGCTGGCTCTACGGCGCTGATGGGCGCCGGGTTGGACAACCTCGCCGATGCGTCGGTCTATGCGGTTAGCCTGTATGCCGTCGGTCGTGCGGCAACGGTCAAGGTGGGCGCGGCCCGCTTGTCGGGTTTCTTGCTAATCGGCCTGGCCGCGCTGCTGCTGTTGGAAGTCCTACGCCGCTTCGCTGGAGGGGAAGAGCCTGTCGGCCCAGCCATGATGGCCATGGCCGCGCTGAACGCGGCTTTGAACCTAGTGTGCCTCAGACTACTGCGCCGCCATCGCGGGGAAGATGTGAACTTCAAGGCGTCAGCGATCTTTACCAGCAACGACTCCATCGTCAATGGTGCGATTGTGCTGTCCGGGGTGCTGGTGATGGGGTTCGGGTCGAACATCCCGGATCTGGTGCTGGGCGTCATCGTGGCCGCAATCGCAGCGAATGGGGGGCGGGAAATCCTGCGCGAAGCATCGGAAACAGCTCGCCGTAAGGCGGGCACATAAGGCATGTTTTCGCCCAGTTCATCCCGAGGTTTACCTCTGCAAAAGAGGTAGTCCAGCCTTTGGGCTACGGCCTCGGCTGCAGCCGAGCGTACCATTGGCGATGGCCGCGCGATAGGCGGGCATGCCGTTCTCGACCTCCGTCTGCCGTACAGCAGCGGTGCGCAAGGTTGAGGGTGCATGTCGTCTCTCCTGTTCGTGTGGCCCAGGCCAATGGCCGGGCCGGGACGTTGATGGGCAGGAGAATGGCGCCGAAGGCCCAACGGCCTTCGGCTCGGGAGAAAAGAGGAACCACCCGTGGGCTGATTGGCAGGCCCGGTCGTCGCTAGAACCGTCTGCTCATCAAGCAATCACACCCGGCCCATGTCGTGGCTGGGGCCGGCATCGTCTGGCGCACATCCGCGCACAAAGGGAGCCCGTTTTTGCACCGGCGGGCACCGGCACCGATTACCGCTGACCACGAAGGGTCTCCCGGTGGCTCGTGCAGCCTGGCAAGCCACCGGGAGACCCTTCGCAGAGGGCGGAAGAAACGCAGATCAACAGAACGCGCGTGGTGCGGCTCGCAGAGAAGCTACCTTCAGGTCCCGCGGCCGGGGACGGCTGGGCGGGACGCGCACACGGATCAAGAAGGCGTTGCGCGCTGGGCGTCCCGCAGGGCATGCGGCGGAGTGCGGGACAGGGGCCACGCCGCCGAAGGCGGGCACGGCTCACGGGGAACGGGGGCGGTCAGGAGCCTTTGCGGCCGCTACGGCGCGGGCGCGAGGCGCCGCGCTTGGAGCTGCCGGATTCGACTGGCAGCGTGCCTTTGCAGTCCGGGTAGCGGCTGCACGACCAGAACGGGACGCTCTTGCCGCTGCGCTGGCGCGTGGGTGCGCCGCACTGCGGGCATGCCGGCCCTTGGGGAACCTTGATGGACAGGGAGGCGCTGCCGTACTGCGCAATCAACTGCGAAATCCACGCGGCCTGCTTGCCGATGAACACGTCCAGGGTGAGCTGTCCGGCCTCGATCATGTCGAGCGCCTGTTCCCAGACGGCGGTGGTGCCAGGGTCGGCAATCGCCGCAGGCACGGCATCGATCAAAGTGAAAGCCGCATCCGAGGCGCGGATGGCGCGCCCCTTCTTCACGAGGTAGCCGCGAGCGATCAGGCCGCCGATGATGTTGGCCCGCGTCGCTTCGGTGCCGATGCCAACCGTATCCTTGAGCTTCTGCTTCAGGCGGGGATCGGACACCAGCTTGGCGACGCCTTTCATGGACTTGACCAACTCGCCTTGCGTGTACGGTTTGGGCGGCAGCGTCTTGAGTGCCTTGAGATCGACGTCGGCCACCTGGCATGCCAGGCCCTCATACAGTTTCGGCAGCGCGGGCAGCACCTGGGCGCGGACCGCAGTATCGCCCTCGCCATCACCGTCTTCGGCCTGCGGCTCGGCGAGCACCTGGCGCCAACCCGGGATGACAACCTGCTTGCCCGTGGCCGCCAGGTTCTGCCCCCCGCACGAAAACTTGGCCACAGTGCGGTCGAACTCGTGGTGAGGGAGGAACTGCGCCAGGTAATGCGACCGGATGAGCCTGTACACGGCCAGTTCCTTCTCGCTCATGGCGGAGAGCTTCGCCGGTTCGAGCGTCGGGATGATGCCGTGGTGCGCCGTGACCTTGCCATCGTTCCAGGCGCGCGAGCGCTGCGAGCGGTCGAGCTGGCCCATGATCGAGCGCAGCGAGGGATCGGTCTTGAGCAGGCTGTCGAGAACGGTGGGCACTTCGGCAAACATGCTCTCGGGCAGGTAGCCGGAGTCCGAGCGGGGGTACGTCGTGGCCTTGTGCGTCTCGTACAGGGCTTGGGCAATCTCCAAGGTTTCCTGCACGTCCAGCCCAAGCTGCTTGGAACACACTTCCTGCAAGGTGCCCAGGTCGAACGGCAGCGGCGGGCCTTCGCGGACACGCTCAGTCTCCACCGACACGACGTGGGCACTGCCCGCAGCGCGGATCTGCTGCATGGTCTGCTGTGCGACCGGCTGCCGCAGGCAGCGGCCTGCGTCGTCGGTGCACGCATCGGGTGGAACCCATTGCGCGGCGAAAGTCGAACCGCCTGCGAACAGGGACACGGCGATGGCCCAGTATGGTACGGACACGAAGCGCGCGATCTCGCGGTCGCGGTCCACAACGAGCTTGAGCGTCGGGGTCTGTACGCGGCCGACCGACAGCACGCCGTCGTAACCCGCCTGTCGCCCCAGCACCGTGAACAGCCGGCTCAGGTTCATGCCCACGAGCCAATCCGCACGGGAGCGCGCCAGCGCCGAGTGGTACATCGAAAGCGTCTCGGCCGAAGGCCGCAGCTTGCCCAGTGCCGCCCGAATGGACGCATCGTTGAGCGCCGACAGCCACAGGCGTTCGATGGGGCCGCGGTAGCCGCAAAGCTCCACGATCTCGCGGGCGATCAATTCGCCCTCGCGGTCGGCATCGGTGGCGATAACCAGGTGAGTCGCCTTCGCCAAGAGCGCCTTGACGACCTTGAATTGCGTGGCGGTCTTCGGTTTGACCTCGACCCGCCAGTGCTGGGGAATGATGGGCAACTGCTCAACGGACCATCGTTTGAGCTGCTCGTCGTAGGCCTCGGGCGGCGCCGCCTCCACGAGATGGCCGATGCACCAGGTGACCGTGACGCCGGAACCGTTGAGGCAGCCTTCACCGCGCTGCGTGGCGCCGAGAATCCGGCCAATGTCTTTGCCCTGGGAGGGCTTCTCGCACAAGAACAGCCGCATATCCGTCCATCCCGATTCCTGTTGTTCATGGAGTTGCTGGGATCGAGGATGCCGAGCGCAGCCCCTGGCAGCAGCAAACAAGCCGCATGCGGCAGCGACCGCTTTCACGCCGATGAAATGGCGAGTGCGGGGAAGGTGCGTGGCCGGAAGTGTGCGGGCCGAGAGCCGCGATTTCCGGGAGCGCGCGTGGAACTCGGTGGACGTTGGTGGAGCTATCCCCTGGGGATAATTCGCAGCGCATGGAGGGCGGCGAAGCACTGCGGCAGCCGCCCTCCATGCCCGATCACTTCCTGCGCTTGGTCTCTTTCGGCGCCGTCGATTCCTGGGTGGCCTGGGGCTTCGGCTCTGCCTCCTGTGGCTTCGGGCTGAGGGCCACAGACTCGATGCGGTACGGCAGGATGCCGACACTGCGCGCGTTGACCTGCCAAGTCTCACGCGGCTGATCTTCGTTGTCCGTCCAGGGGTCGCGCTCCATGCGGCCGACGACCAGCACCCGCATGCCCTTCTGGTAGAGCTGCTGCCAGCGGTCGGCGTCGTGGTGCCAGAGTTCCACCGGCGCCCAGAAGCCGCCGCGGTCCTCGAACTCGCCGCCCTTGGTGGGGACGGGGTTGTCGAAGTACACGTTCAGCCGGAGCAACCGGCGAGGATCGTCGTTGCCATTGGGGAATTCGCGGTACTCGGGAGGCGATCCGATGTTGCCCTCGCCGATGAATTGTGTGCTCATGCTGGAATCTCCGTGGTGGTTGAAATACCCGTGCCTCGTTGGGCTCGGGCGCGTGCTCGGATGGCAGGCGCAATCACCGATCGCGCACTGCGGCAGGAACGGACGCGAGCCGGCGCAGGTAGGTGTTGTCCGCCTGCGCGGCCTTGCTGGCGCATTCCTGTGCTTGCCTGCCCAGGGTGTGCAGCAGGCTGATCTGCATGTTCAGCATGACGCGCTGCAGTTCGATCTCGTGCAGGTCGTGCAGCAGGTTGACCGGCGTGCTGGGGCTCGCCATCAGCTCCTGCCACAACGCCACGCCCATGGCCGATCGATCGTGCTTGCGCCAGCGAAGAAAGGTCGTGCCTGCGCCAGTGGTCTGCTGGGCCAGCTCGACGGGAAGCAGGTGGAAGGGATGCCCGCACGCCTGTGGCAGCACCTGTCGCTGCGCCAGGGCAATCAACTCGTCGCGCATGGCGAAGCACTGGCTGGCCCAGGCCTCGAAGTCCCCTTTACCTTTAAAAGGCTTTAAAAGGCCTTTTAGAGAGGCCGCGTGTTCCAGCCGCATGAAGGCTGGCTGTTCCAGACGACGGAAGTAGCGCGGTTCGCGGTTCGGGTCGCTCATGCCGGTTCGTCCTCGCCGGCGGCTGTGGACTTGGCCTCGGCCGAATCGGCGGCAGCGCCTTCGTCGGTGGGAGATGCGGCTGCGGCAGCGCTATCACCACGCTGTTGCAGACCACGGCGCACGACGGGCGGCGCAAACTTCGAGCGGCGCATGCCTTCGAGCACGTCCTGCGGCAGTTCGCCGAACTTCTCCAATGCTGCCCGAGCTGCGGCGTTCTTGGCCGCGAAGTCGTCGCGGGTGCAGCCCGAGTAGCGGTATTGCTGGGCCAGGCTGAACAGGCTGCGCAGCGCGTGGGCACCTTCGTTGAGCCAGCGCTCCAACGTCGAGCGATCGATCAGCGCGGTGTGGTGGGCGAGGATCAGCTTGCGGGCGATGTCGTCGTAGTCGGCCAGCAGATAGACGGCGGCAAAGCCGAGCTGCGCGTTCACGAACAAGGGGAGCTTCACCGGCTGCACGTTGAGGTTCTCACCCAGGCTCAACGCCGCAGGCACGCCGGCCAGTGCCTGGTCAACCTGCTCGCGCAGCGATTGCAACGTGGTCCTGGTCTGGTCGAGCTTTTCCTCGATGCGCAACATCCACCAGTCGCTGTACGGGTCGTCCTGCTCCGAGCCGCGCTTCATCTTGTTCATCACGGCGATGTAGCCGTTCAGGCCGACGATGCCGGGTCGCCCCTCGGCGGCGGCGCGGCCATGCCAGATGCGCGAGGCGTGGTGGGTGTGAAGCGTCAGCGACATCGCGCTGCGCAAAGAGCCGAGATTGAGTTGCAGAGGTTCGTTGGTTGCCATGGCGTCCGCTCGCTTGGGAAAAGGAGCGGTCAGGATCGGCACGCAACGGAAGGCAGTCAGTCAACAAACCGAAATGAACCGGGACCCGGTTGTCGTGGCAGCGGTGGCCTGTGACACGAGCTATCCCCAGGGGATAGCTCCATCGAAAGCCATGGAGCGCTGCTCGCGCAAATGGTGCGTGCGCTCATGCAACCGACGCCATTACGGCCCCCCTGGACCGAAGTGCCATGCCGTGCCTGTCGGCGTTACAGCTTGTAGTACATCTATCCCCTGGGGATAGCTCTACTGACGGCCATCGACGTCTGCTTCACGCCCTTGTCGCTCGTCGCGCTCAGCTACTGCGCAGAAGGTCGCGCAGCCGGTCAATGTGCTGCCGGGCCACCTCGGGTGGAACCACATTGCGCGGTGGTTCAGGCGGTGCATCTCGTGCAGGGGCAGGTGGCGGTGCTGACCCGGCTTGCTTGGCCCAGGCGTTGAACTCGCCACGGATGGCGCGCTGGATGATGCCGAACAGGTAGCCTGCCGGGTTGCGGATGGTGCTGCCGCGACAGCGATCCGCCCATTCGTCCAGCACGGCCTGGCGTAGCGGAGCATCGACCTGCTGCAATGCCACGATGGCGGCGGCCTGCTGCTCTTCCTTCAAGCCGAGAAAGCGATCAGGCAGGCGAACTCCTGGCATCGCACGCGCCTGCCCACGCTCACGCGCGGTAGTACGTACTTCATTCATACGACTACTACGTACAGTACGGTCCTGCTTCGGTTTCCGAAGAGCGCCGTCTGACGCGGGTTTCGGCCCTGCTTCGGAATCCGAAGAGGGGTCATCAGAATTCCGAAGAAGGCTCGGCGCCCCTTCTTCGGAATCGTGAACCCTATCCTTCTGTGGATAACTCTCCTGCGACCCAATGCCCTGGCTCGCGAGGCGTTCGGCAAGGACCTGCAGCCGCGAGGGCAACGTGCGGCCAGACAACAACGGGTCTTCGGCGATTTCCTTGAGGGTGTGCAAGCCCACGACCTGGACGGCCTTGGCCGAATGGCCCAGGGCTTGGCTGACGAGCTCCAAGTAGTCCGGGTCGAGCTGCATCGCCTCGAAAGGCGTCAGGGGCTCATCGTGCAGGACGTAGAGGTTGCCGAGGATGCGCCCGGTCTTGGGGTCACGCCTGCGGCGCACGAGACTCAACCAGCGAGTCAGGCGCAACAGCGTCAGCGCCCGTGCCACGGTCTCGTGAGAGGCCTGTCCGGCGCAGGGCATTGACGCGAGCCACGGGCGAAGTTGCTCATACGTCGGAAACGCCGTGACCCCATCCTCGTTGAGCATCATCCGAAAGACTTGCCAGGCATTGCGTTCCAGCGGCGTCAGGCGTCGGTCCAGGAACAGCCGTCGCGGCACGCTCTCGTGCCGATTGCCGCTGAACAGAAAACCGTCGCCGGTTGCGGAGACAGGAGATGTTGCGGATGCGGGAGCTGGCGCGGACGCGGGCGGGCGAGGTTTCGGTGCAAGGTCTTTCAGCGCGCTGTCGAACAGATCAGCGAGGGCGACCGGGCCTTGGCGTGGTGCTCGTGGTGCAGCGTCGTCCACGGCCATGACTCAACCCAATCCCTGATCGATCCAGTTCTTGATCGCAGCCCAGACCACCGACAGCGGCAGTTCCATGCCTTCGGCGAGGTCCATTGCCGCATCAAGAACCGAGGTCTCATCCTCCAGCTCGACATTCCTGCTGCTGGTCACGGCCTTCCAGCGTCGCCACAGCTCGGTGTCCTGCTCCTCGTCCAGAACCGGATGGCGCCCCTTGCGTTTGGGCAGGCCGAGAACTTCACGCCGTAGCGCGACTTCCTGGTGCGTCAGCCCATAAAAACGGCTCGCCATTTCCGTACTGGCCCCCAGGCGCAACATGCGATCGACGGTGGCGATCTCCTTCTCCACGTCCTGCGCCTGTTTGAGCAATCGCCGGAGCACTTCCCGGTTCACCGAGACAGAGCACCACGAGACGCTGGCATTGGCCAGTACGCTGATCAGCGCCGGATGCTTGAGCGCATCCAATTCTTCCTCACCGAATCCCATCGCCTTGCAGCGGCGCAGTTGCCCGTTGCGCAGATCGTAGAGCGCCTGCGCGATGACGGCCTGGTTGAGTGGGTTAGGTGCGGACATGCGGGCCTCCCTCGCTCAGGTCCCAGGACCGAGAGCGCCGGCTTCCAGATCCAGCAGGCGCCGGGCCAGCCGCAGCAGACGAAACAGCTTGACCAGCGCGGTGTCGCTCAATCGCCGGGCCCCGTCGGCATGACGTTGGCCTTGGCCGTGCAACAGCGCTGGCAGGTCGGTGACGAAGTGCCCGCCGTCCAAGCCCACGTCGGCCGACTGCTGACCGGCCAGGGAAACCAGCAGCGCGAGCACGGCACGTGCGAGCGGCGACGAAACCTGGGTCGGGGCACGACACGCGAACCCGATGCCATCTGAACGATCCTCGACACACGCGTCCAGGTCGACCTCGCCCGCGATCTCGCGCGCGAACTGCGCGATGTGGACGCGCAGGCGGCCGGGTGCGTCGAGACCTGGGTCGATATGCCAGATGTCCGAGATGGGATAGAGGCCACCGGCCTGCACGGGAATCGACTGCAGCACGTTGGCCGAGAAGTCGGGCGGAAGCGCATCGCCCAACTGGTCGGCGACCATGCGCTGGATGGACTGGAGCCGCTGCGTCGTGGGTGCCGGAGAGACGATGTGCTCGTCAAGTAGATCGCCAGCCGCTGCCGCAGGGGTGGCTGCGGATGCCTCACGCGGGGCCGCATCGTCCTGGGGCCTTGTCGGCGCGGCGGCAGAGTGGCCTGCAGAATGTGCTGCTGTGGCGGGGGACGGTGCCGGTTCAATCGGCGGCCGTGCGATGGCCCCAGGCTCAGGCAATGCCGGCGGCGCCGATGGCGGGGTTGGGTCGCTGACCAGGGCGCGGTGGCGGCTCTCGGATTCGGTCAGGTCCAGGGCAAGCACGTCGTAGTCGATGCCCAGCAGCTCGGACATCTGACCGATCAACTCGTCCTGCACACGCTGCGGCGAGAACTCGTCGGCCTGGGTATCGAACTGCGACAGCACTTCTTGGAAGAAACTGTCGAAGTCGAGCGGCAGGGAGCGGCCCTTGGCATAGTGCTCCCACGTGCGCTCACTGGCCTTGCGCATGACCGACAGCCGCTCGACCTGGTGGCGACCGAGGCCACCATACAGCACGGTCGGGATCGCAGGCAGCAGGTAGCGCACCGCATCGGCCATGCGGCTGATGTGTGACTGCTGCACGGGGAAGCCGTCGGCGCCCAAGCGACGGGCCAGCTCGGACTGGCTCAAGGTCGTGCTGCTTTCCGCTTCATAGAACTCGCGCGCCTTCTCGACGCCGAGGGCGCGCTCGATGAACGTCAAGCCGCCACGCAGTTCGTTCTCGGCGAGGTGCCCGGTCAGCGCGACGATCTCCCCGCGCGCAGGCCACGGCCGGAACAGGCACGATATGCGGAAGAAGCGCTCGTCCTTCGTTTCTGTCCAGAGTTCGCGCAGGATCGCCAGCCTGGTGTTGCCGCCGTTGCGGATGATGTAGTGCGCCTCGCCAGGACGGCGTGTGATGGCTGGCGCCGCATCCAGGCCGCGCTCGCGGATGGAGGCCTTGATTTCATCGTAGGCCGAGTTGCGCTTTTTGCGGGGATCGTGGTCGTAGGGCCGCAACTGGTCCAGCGTCACGACCATCGGCGTGTCGGCGATGGGGTCACTCAAAGCCGTGGCCGATGGCCCACTGCGCTCGAACCCGGCGGCAAGCAGCTTGCCGGCCATGTCCTGGGAGGTCATCTCAGCCATGGCCGCATCCCTCGGCGTTGGCGGGCCGGGCCATGCGGGCCTCGCGCTCGGCTCGGCGGATCTGCGCACGGGCATTGAGGTCTGCCCGGTAATCGCTCGCTGTCGAGCTGGTGTAGATGGCGGCGCAGCCGGTCTTGGTGAATTTGAGGTGTCCACCCCGAGTACGTTTGACGTGCCAGCCTTCGCTCACCGCAAACTCGATCAGGGCGCGCAGTCGCTTGTGGCCACGGGACAGTTCATGTGCGCTCGCCACGGGACCTCCCGGTTTCAATAGAACGTGGAGGACGGCCGGACACGCGGGCGAATCTGTCTTGCCACTGCGGGAACAGTTCGCCGGCGAGCGTGCGCATGGTGTCGAGCGCAGCGGGCGCAACTCTGCCTGGTGGCTGTCGATACTCGACGCGATGCACCGGCATGCCGCGGGTTGCAGCGCGCGGATAGGCTTCGATGGCCGGCACGTCGGTGCCCAGCACGCGGATGCCCGTGTGATCCTGAAATAGGTCGTGCAGCGCCTGCTGGATCATGCGTGCGTTGGCGGACACGGGGTGGACACGATTGATGAGTAGGTGCAGCGGTGGCGGTTCGATGCCAAGGTGCCGATACGGCGCGATGTCCTCCAGCAACTGCATGGTGCCGCGCCGCAGTTCGCGGGCCGCAAGGATTTCCGGGGTCACGGGTGACAGCGCCAGGCCGGAGGCGAGCACCGCCATCTCCAACAGCACCGAGCGCGCGCCTTGGGTGTCGATTAGCACCAGGTCATAGAGCGGCGCCAGCGCCGGCAGCAGGTGGCGCAACCGCAGGCGCCCGTCTGGCGCGTGCAGCAGCAAGGTGTTCAGTTCACCCCGGTGGTCGTTCGAGAGCACCAGGTCCAGGCCCGCGATGATGGTGCGGGACACGAGCTGGTCGAGACCGCGCTCGTTGAACGCCAGCAGCTCATAGATGCCGCCGGGCGCGCGGTGAGCCAGATCGTAGTAGGAGGACAAGGTGGGCTGCACGTCGAGATCGAGCAGCAGCACGCGCAGCCCCGCGTCCGCGGCGAGCCCGCCGAGGTTGGCGGCCGTGGTCGTCTTGCCGACGCCACCTTTCGTTGAAATGATGGATACGACCTGCATGGCGCTCTCCGTTTGGCGATGGGAAGTCCGAGGGGGAGCGAGTCAGGTGCGGTTGTTAAGGCGTTCGGCGATCCACTGATCGATCTCGACCGAATCCCAGCCCACCGCGCGCACGCCAAGGCGCAACGCCTGTGGAAACTGGCGCTTCTTCATCAGGTTGTAGATGTGGGCGCGTTTGAAGCCGGACTTCGCTTCAACTTCATCGAGCCGCAGGATGCGGCGCTCGTGCGGTGGCAGTACAGGTACTTGCGACATGGCGGTCACTCCTGAACGCTCAGTGGCGTTTGTTGGCGTGACCTCTATTCAATAGACATGGCTGCAAAAAGACATTGCAAATGCAATCTCCGAGACTGCACATACAAGATGGAAGAATTCACGCGGCTGCGCTACGCACATTCTTCCTGGCGTTGGCGAACTTGCCGTTCAAGGTTCGCTCCGTGATGCCCATGGTGCCGCCATAGTGGGCGAGCAATGCGGTGACGATTGCCTCCTGCGTCTTGAAGCTGGAGTACGGCACACCCGATGGGGATTGACCCAGCATCAGCGTCAGCATGCCACCGATGATGTTCAGGTACGTGGTCTCCGCTCGATCACTGATCGCGCACTGCTTGGATGCCAACAGCACCGCGGACTGCTTGAGCAAGGCTTCGTGTTGCGCTTGAAGTTTGCGCATCTCACGCCGGCTATGGTCCAGCGCGGCCTGCAGAGCCTGCCGTTCCAGCAGGATTGCCTGTCCTGTTTCCAGGGTGATGGAGGGATGCGCCATGCGCTCGCTGCGGCTGAACAGGAATCCGGGTCGATGCTCAGGATAGTGAGTGCGCATCCAGCGTTTCAGATCGACGTGGCGGATGGTCAGATCGGGTGAACTCACCAACTCTGGGTCATTGAGCGTGATCCCGTTCTTGCCAAAGGGCAGTTCCGAGTTGAGGATGCCGTCGTAGATGCGTTCCGAGTACAGCCGACACTCGTTCCATCGCGGGCAGTCCAATGTCTGCGGCAGGCACCGCGGTGATGCGATCGAGGCGAGGATCGACGCCTTGTACCGCAACAACCCAGCCCACCGTATGGCAGCTTCGATGGGACGATAGAACACCTTTGATAATGGTGGCTCCTTGTGCATGTTTTCGTCTCCTTTCGGAAGCGCTACATCACCGGCTCCTTTCTCGCCCTGCCAAGGGCTGTTGTGTCGTTATGCCTGTGGCGGATGCCAGGGACGAATGCCCCGGAACGTGGGCGGACGAGATCATGGCATCCGCCACAGGTGGCCCTCTCTTGCTCAATGTGCAAGAATCGACCAGTTGCCGGCCCGTCGAGTAACAAGGAAGAAGCACGCTCGACAATGGCGCTCACGGTGCCAGCGTCATGGGGTGCGTCAGGCGTATCAAGACCGATTCGCTATGGTCTGATATCCCTACGGTTTCACAAGTCGCGCTGGGGCGCAGTCGTTGCTCAACGTCCAGAGGGACGCAGAGAAAACCGCGCGTGTGATGCTTGTTCTGGCATCCTGATATATCGACATAGCATCCAGCGATCCTGGGCTGTGGCCAGTTTGAGGCTGTTGCGCGCCGCTCCCACACGGTCGCCAGCTGACCAGGTGATGTGAACATGCGCCCCATCTTTCCTTGCTCGCCGCTTGGCCTTCATCACGAACAGCCTTGGGCTGTGGTGCGCACGGCATCAAACCAAGCGCGGTCTCAACGTTCGATGCTGATGCCATTCCTGACGCAAGGAGACCTGAGTGTCGAGCGGCGTTGCAGGGGCGGGCCTCTGGTAGCCGTGTATTCTGCGTCGGTTGTCAGGGGATGAAATGGCAGTCCTTGGACGCTGATGGAAGTTGTTGGATGAGTTTTGTTGCCGAGGGCGAAGAACAAGGCTATAATTCAGGCCTTCGCTGCTCACGGCGGCGAAGAATGTGATTGGGAAACAAGGATTTAGCGCCCTAGTGCCTGTCTCGTTTCCCGCTCCAATCATGTGTCGCAGCGCTGGCGTATTACCTGCGGTTCCGGTAATATATGCGCCTGATTTTGCGGGAATAGCTCAGTTGGTAGAGCGCAACCTTGCCAAGGTTGAGGTCGCGAGTTCGAGTCTCGTTTCCCGCTCCAGATTCGAATCGGGCCCCGCATGCGGGGTCTTGTTCTGTAAGGTCACCGGCCTGGTGGCAGAGTGGTCATGCAACGGATTGCAAATCCGTGTACGCCGGTTCGATTCCGACCCAGGCCTCCAGCAGTTCGAAAAACCCCGCTTCGGCGGGGTTTTTCGTTTCCGTCGCCCCGCAGGTCCTTCACCCGGCCCGTACGAGCGGCTGCCTACTGTGCAGGATCGTTCCTTACCGAGGTGTTCGATGGATCTGGCCATGTGGATTGCTGCTGCCGGGGTGCCCGGTTCGTTCTGGGATTCGCCCAGCAACGTCAGCGGCGCGGTCATGCTGGGCTTCGGGGTGGCGGCCATCGCCCTCTCGTTCGGCCTGGCCAAGGTGTTCAAGCGTTTCAACGGCGTAGCCTGGATGGTCCTGGGGGCAGGCGTGGCCATTACCGCCTACGGCATCCTGCGGATGGGCAGCTGACATCAGGCTGTCACCACGCACTGCGACGGTAGTGGCCGCGACCAGCCGGCCAGCCGCCGTCCCTGCCTGAACGATTAAGTTCACCAGTGACGCCCGATGCGTCACTGGTTGACTTCGCGCGAAGAGCGTGAAAGGGTGGGGTGAAACGTGGGTGAAGTTCCGTTGCCACCCAGCAGCGGGGCGGCAGGCGCAAGCCTGGCAGGGGGAATTGCTCTTCTCGACAGAGCGGGTCCAAGGGAGGTCGTATGCAATACGGCGCGAATGACCTGGCCAATGGTGTGCGCACCGAGCTGGAGGCCAGTTACAGCAAGCACGGGTGCGGGCCGGAATTCTGGACCACCTATCAGCAGGTGCTGGAGCGCCTGGTGCCGCAGGGGCGCAGCCGTACCCAGGTGACCAACGAACTGGCCCTGATCATTGAACAGCTCGGCATCGTCCGGCGCGCGCAGATGGTGCCGCCGCCGAGCACGCGGCTGCGCTGAAACCGGTTGGGGAAACGGCGCCATCGGCGACGATGGCACGCCGCAGGGGCATCGACTACAGCTGCCGCACGCCCATTGCCAGCAGCATGACCAGGCCGCCCAGTGCGGCCAGGACGCGCGGGCGCAGCCAGCGCCTCGGCCGGCACTGCATGGTGTTTGCGCTGGCGACGCGGATCAGGCCGACGGGAAAGCGCCATGCGCGCATCTGCGCATCGCAGGCGTCGACGCAGTTGCCGCAGGCGATGCAGTCCGGCAGCGGGCCGTTGCGAACGTCGAGCTGCATCGGGCACGCGTGCACACACGCGGCGCAGTCCAGGCAGTCGCCCAGCCGGTCGTCGGTGAAGCGTGGCAGCGGCCCGGCCAGGGCCGGGTGCGCGGCGCGGAACGCGTAGTCGCTGGCGCTGGTCGGGT
>NZ_CAUQPH010000044.1:0-28108 GCF_963519925.1 uncultured Stenotrophomonas sp.
CGCATGAAGCTGGGCGCCACCGCGGCGGGCGCGGGTTCGCTGCCCTGCGCAGGCGCCTGGAACGCAGCATCGGCGTCGTGCGCGACCGCAGGCGCGTCGGCGGGCGACGCATCCGCAACCGGGGCGATGTCCTGGTCTGTCCGCTGGATGTCCTGCGCGATGACCTCGACATCCGCGTCGCGGTCATGGCCGCTGTCCACGTCGCTGTCGACTACATATTCGACTGCCTGCTCCGGCAGCGCGGCGTCTTCGGCCGGCGCAGGCGCAGGTTCGGACGCGGCACGCAGGAAAGTGGCCAGCGGGCGGCGCGGTGGCGGGGTGGGCTCGGTCATCGGGTCAGCGCCGGGCGAAGGTGCCTCATTCAAGCACGACGGACGCCGGTGATGCGCATCCAGTCGCCGTCCTGGGCCACTTGCAGCTGCTCGAACGACGGCGCGTAACGCACCAGCAGTTCGTCTTCCTGTCCGTGCAGGATGCCCGACAACGCGACACGCCCGCCCGGCGCCACGCGCGCGGCCAGCACATCGGCCAGCGCGTCGAGTGCAGAGGCCAGGATGTTGGCCACCACCACCGGATAGGTGGCCTGCGGTTCGTCGCCCGGCAGGTAGACCTGCACGCGGTCCTGCAGGCCATTGCGTTCGGCGTTGTCGCCGGTGGCGATCACGGCCTGCGGATCGTTGTCCACGCCCACGGCGCGTGCGGCGCCCAGCTTCAGCGCGGCCAGTGCCAGGATGCCCGAGCCGCAGCCGAAATCCAGTACGGTCTGTCCGGCCAGCATGCCGTCGCCAGCCAGACCGTCCAGCCAGCGCAGGCACAGCGCGGTGGTGGGGTGGGTGCCCGAGCCGAACGCCAGGCCCGGATCCAGCCGCACCACGGCGGCGTCGGCGGCCTGCGCGGCCTCCGGCAGTTCATGGTTCCACGGCACGATCCAGGTGCGCTGGCCGAAGGCCATCGGCTGGAACTGGTCCAGCCACGCGCGTTCCCAGTCTTCGTCCTGCACCGCGCGGAAGCTGGCCGTGTTCCAGTCCAGCTCCGGGTCGAATGCCTCCAGCGCGGCCAGCAGGGCCAGCGCGTTGGCGTCTGCGGGGAACAGTGCTGTCAGCACCAGGTCGTTCCACAGCGGGGTTTCGCCCACGCCCGGTTCCAGGATCGCGCGCTCGTTGCTGGTGTCGGCATCGGCATCGAGCAGGGTCACCGCCAGCGCGCCGACGTCGTCCAGCGCGTTTTCATAGCGGGGCTGGGTGGCTTCGGTGCAGTGGAGGGTGAGTTCCAGGAACGGCATGGGGGCGACTACCTGCGGAAAACCGTGAATGCTAGACCATTGCGCCGGAGGCTGGCAGCTTCTGTCTCAATCCCGGCTGCGAACGCTTCGGAACAGCCGATTCAGACACCGGCAGTCGTGATTGCTAAACTTCGCCTCCAGCGGACCTCCTTCCGCGCCCTGGCGCTCCTGAATGGCCTTCGTGCCCACCCTCAAAACCTGGCTGCTGGTGGTACCCGCCCTGGCATTGCTGGGTGTGGTGGGCTACCGCGCGGGCGACCGCGCGCTGCACGCCGAGTCGACGGCGGCCACGGGCGGGGACGTGCCTGCGGTGACCGGGTCGAACATGCCGCTGCAGGCGCGGCAGCTGGCACGCCAACTGCTGGCCACTGAGCGCAGCGCCGCCGTGCCTTCGGGACTGCCGCTGGACCTGCGCGCCGATATCGAAGGCGACACCGACCTGTTCGCGTATGCGCAGCGCCTGCGCCTGCAGGCGGCCAACGGCAACGCCGAGGCCGGCTGGATGGTCAGCCGCGTGTACGACTACTGCGCGATCTATGCGATGGATCCGGGCGGTTACCAGCTCGACAACGCGCTGCTGACCGGCATGGGCATGAGTGCCTCGGCGCCGATGGTGCAGGCCCGCGAACGGGTGTCACGGCGCTGCGCCGGTTTCGTGGCCAGCGATGGGCTCGGCCGCAGCCTGATCCTGACCCAGCGCGTGCTGGCGGCGCGGGCCGGCAACCTGGCCGCCGAAGCGGCCCTGTTCGCCGAGGGCCAGCCGCTGAAAGATAGCGCCGACTATCGGCGTGACCTGGTCGAGCGGGTGATGGAGTCGCGCGACCCGGAAGCCTACATGGCCATTTCCACCGCCATGGGCCAGCGTGCCAGCGGCGACGCCGCGCTGCAGGGCCTGGTGGCGGGCGACCAGTTCAGTGAACTGGCCTGGCGCCTGGCGGCCTGTGAGCTGGGCATGGCCTGCGGGCCGGACAGTGTGTTGATGAACAATTTCTGTGCGAACGGAGGGATCTGTTCGCAGGACGGTGGGCAGGACTTCTCCACATTCGTGTATGACGCTGCGGTATCGCGGCAAGGTGCGGGAAAAATGAAGACGTTGGTTGAACTGTTGATCAAGGGGGCCCGCGCATGAATTACCGTCGATTCCTGCATGGCGCCAAGTTCTGGTTCTGGGTGGCGCTGTTCGTGGCCTATTCGGCCGGTGCGGTGGGCCTGGTCATGATCGATACCTACGACGACCGCTACCGGCAGTTGTCGAAGGTGACGCTCACCTCGGTGAAGGCGCAGGAAGACGTGCGCCGCGCCGGCGCCAGCCAGGTCGCTGCGGTGTACCGCGCGCAGAGTGGGATGCCGTTCGCGTCGTTGCCCGCCGGCAGCACCTTCCAGGTGGTCTGGCCCGATGGCTCGACCGAAACCATGGTGATCGTCGATCCGACCTCGTCGCTGGGCGTTGCGCCGGTGAAGGACACCCAGATCACGGCGGCCGACGCCAGCCGTTGATGCGTGCAGCCCGGCGCGCAACCGCCGGGCTCACTGCATCGGGTGATATGCCCGTGCTGACCCTGGTCACGCCAAGCGGGCAATAGCGACATTTGCATCTGTCTGGACTATCGCCGCGTCCGTTGCGGTAGGCAGTTTCGTTTGGACAGGGGTGCTGGGCTTCGGTTTCATCGGGCACGCCTTTTCCTGCGAGTTGCCCATGCCCACCTCCGCCGCCGACCACCGGCATGCCGCCGGCCGTTTCCACGCCCGTAGCCCCGCCACCGTCCCTCCCGTGCGGCCGCTGGACACCACCACCATCCGGCGGGTGGAAACCCCGGCCCAGGCGCTGGCAGCGGTGCTGTCGATCTCCAATGCAGCGGGTTTGCAGCCAACCACGGCGCGGCCACCGGCAACGCGCGCCGTGGCTCCCCTTCCTGCGAACTGCATTCCGGTCCCTGTTTCGCAGGGCATGCCCGGCGTGCTGCACGGCGTTGCGGGGCTGCTGCGCAGCCCGGTGACCGAGCTGTTCACGGATGCACGCAATGCCTGGGAGCGCCACCAGGGCGTGCGCTGCGCGCCACCCTTGAGCGCCGGCATGCGCATGCTGCTGCAGGTCGGCGATGCGGTGGGCACGCTGGCCGAGGCAGCCGCGGTGGGATCGCGTGGCGTGTTTGCCATGCAGGAAGTCGCCAGCGTGCTGGACCTGGGGGCGGACGCGATGGAAAACCGCCCCTTGGATCCCGACACTGTCATGCAGGCCGTGTTCGGCCAGGCGGGACTGCGCCTGGAAGCGCCCGGCACGGGCACGGGCGCCCGCAACGAGGACATCGACATGT
Organism: uncultured Stenotrophomonas sp.; assembly: GCF_963519925.1. Lineage (NCBI taxonomy): Bacteria > Pseudomonadati > Pseudomonadota > Gammaproteobacteria > Lysobacterales > Lysobacteraceae > Stenotrophomonas > uncultured Stenotrophomonas sp. The sequence continues at coordinate 3,598 of NZ_CAUQPH010000044.1, forward strand.
CCGCCGGCGCGCCACACCCGGCCATTGCCCAGGCCACGGCGGAACTGCGTGGGGGCAGGGTGCAGGTGCGCTTCGAAGACGCCGACCACGCGCTGTCGATCAGCGACGGCCGGTTCCAGGTGCGCACCGACGCAGGCGACGTGCCGGTGCGGTGGGACACCGTGACCGGGCGATGGGCGCGCCTGGCCGGCGAGGCGACACCCCGCACCTCCCGCGCCCGCGCCGACAGCTCGATCCGGCTGTTCGACCACCTGGCCGAGCAGGTGCACCTGCAGACGCCGCTGGATGCCGTTCGGCTGCGGCTGGATCTGCTGGGGCCAGACGGCATGCTCTACTACGACGATCCCGCCACCGGCGCGGCGGGCAATGCCGTATGCGTGGACGGGCGGTACTACCCCGCCACCCTGGAACCCGGGCGGGATCCCGGGCTCGGGTTGCGGATCGGCACGCTCGCGCTGGAACAGCGCGATGGCATCTACCAGCTGCGCGGGCAGGAGGAAGCGGGCGCCGAGCCTGTCGGCGCCACGCGTTGCCGGCGCTCACCCGGAAACGCGTGCGTGCCGGGCCAGCCGCAGTTTTCGGTGGGACTGTCGCGCATCCTCCGCCAGCACCACGCGCGGGCCCTGACCGCGGACCAGGCGCGCAGCCGCGGCATCGTCGCCGATCCGGCACGCCCGGGTTGGCACCTCAGCCGGAACGGAGGACGCCTGCGCCACTACGTGCAGTTCAGCGGACGCTATTTCCGGGTGCGCATGCGCCAACTGGACGCGTTCACGCAGCGCCTGTCGGTGTACCTGCCACGCGCGTCGGGCGCGGGCCGCCTGAGTCAGTGGGGGCGGCTGGCCCATCGCATCGCCGACATCCGCCAGTCGCTGCCGGCACACGAGCACCGCTTCATGACCCAGGCCGAATTCAACGTCGAGTACCGCGGCATGCCGAGCCTGGAGGCGGCACAGGTGTATGAGAGTGCCGTCCAGCAAAACGGTGGGCTGCGCCTGAGCCAGTTGCAGCGGGCCGCGATCCGCACCTACCTGCTTCGGCGGCGTTCGGTGGACGAGTTCCTGCAGTCCGGCGGCGTGCTGCCTCCGGTGTTCACCGATGCGCCCCGGATGGTGGCGCGGATCAACCGGGGCCTGGCCCGCATCCCGTCGCATGCCGGTCGTGTCTACACGGCGCTGGCCGTGGACACACACCAACTGGCCGCCTTGGAGGTGGGGCAGACGCTGTACAGCGACAGTTTCCTGGTGGCCAGCGGCGATCGCGGGCGTGCGGTCGGGGCAGTGGCCAGGGCGGGCGATGGGCCGCAGGGTGCGTCCACGCTGCTCACCCTGGACATGCGGCACCACGCCCATCCCACCGGCCTGATTTCGCTGCAGGACGAAGCGCAGGTACTGATCGGCAACAACGTCCTGTTAAAGGTCATCGCCACCTCGCCGGGCGAGCTGCACCTGGAGGAACTGAACCCCACTCGGCAGGCCATGGGACCGTTGGGCGCGCAGTCCCTGCGCTCGGTCCCGCTGCGGGGTGTCTGACAGCAGAAAGGCGGGCAGTGCCCGCCTTTCCGTTCACGCTTCCACTGCGCCGATCAGGTCAATGCGATCGACTTGTTCTTGCGCTCGGCGAGGCGCTTTTCCAGGTAGTGGATGTTCTGCCCACCGGCCTGGAAGCCCTTGTCGCGCATGATGCGCTGCTGCAGCGCGACGTTGGTCTTGATGCCGTCCACCACCATTTCGCTCAGCGCCACGCGCATGCGCGCGATGGCGGTGTCGCGGTCCGGGCCGTGCACGATCAGCTTGCCGATCATCGAGTCGTAGTTCGACGGCACGCGGTAGCCACTGTAGATGTGCGTGTCCACGCGTACACCCGGGCCACCCGGGGGATGGAACGCGGTGATCTGCCCAGGACTCGGCACGAAGGTCTCCGCGTCTTCAGCGTTGATGCGGCATTCGATCGCGTGGCCGGTAAGCACCACATCGCTCTGCTTGATGCTCAGCTTGTGGCCGGCTGCGATCCGCAGCTGCTCCACCACCAGGTCGATGCCCGTCACCATTTCGGTGACCGGATGTTCCACCTGGATGCGGGTGTTCATTTCAATGAAGTAGAAACGGCCATCTTCGTACAGGAACTCGAAGGTACCCGCACCGCGATAGCCGATGCGCACGCAGGCTTCGGTACATACCTTGCCGATCTCTTCGCGCTGCTCGGCGCTGATGCCCGGTGCCGGCGCTTCTTCCACCACCTTCTGGTGGCGGCGCTGCATCGAGCAGTCGCGTTCACCCAGGTGGATGGCGTTGCCCTGGCCGTCGGCGAGCACCTGGATTTCCACGTGGCGCGGATTCTCCAGGAACTTCTCCATGTACACCTCACCATTGCCGAACGCGGCCTTGGCTTCGCTCTTGGTGGTGTCGATGGAGTTCTTGAGCGAGGCTTCGGCATGCACCACGCGCATGCCACGGCCACCGCCGCCGCCTGCCGCCTTGATGATGACCGGGTAGCCGATCTCGCGGGCGATCTTGGTGTTGGCCACGATGTCGTCGCCCAGCGGGCCGCCCGAGCCGGGCACGCACGGCACGCCGGCGGCCTTCATGGCGCGGATCGCTTCCACCTTGTCGCCCATCATGCGGATGGTGTCGGCCTTCGGACCGATGAAGATGAAGCCGGACTCCTCCACGCGTTCGGCGAAGTCGGCGTTCTCGGACAGGAAGCCATAGCCCGGGTGGATGGCCTGGGCGTCGGTGACTTCGGCCGCTGCGATCAGCGCCGGAATGTTGAGGTAGCTTTCCGGCGACGGACCCGGGCCGATGCAGACCGACTCGTCGGCCATCGCCACGTGCTTGAGGTTGCGGTCGACCGTGGAATGCACGGCCACCGTGCGGATGCCCAGGGTGTGGCACGCGCGCAGGATGCGCAGCGCGATCTCCCCTCGGTTGGCAATTACGACTTTGTCGAGCATGGACGGATCCTTAGCCGATCACGAACAGCGGCTGGTCGAATTCGACCGGCTGGCCGTTTTCACCCAGGATGGCCACGATGGTGCCGGAAGCATCGGCTTCGATCGGGTTGAACATCTTCATCGCTTCGATGATCGCCAGCGTTTCACCGGCCTTGACCTGCTGGCCGATGCTGACGAAGGCCGGCTTGTCCGGCGCGGACGAGGTGTAGAAGGTGCCGACCATCGGCGAACGCAGCACGTGGCCGTCCGGCAGCGCCGGACCCGATTTGGCGGTGCCGCCGGTGGAGGCTTCGGTCGGCGACTGCATCGGCATCGTCGGCGCGGCGGCCTGGGCCGGTGCCGGTGCCATCATCATCTGCGGCTGGGCCTGGACCATGCCGTAGCCGGAGACCGGGGCGCGCGACAGGCGTACGGATTCCTCGCCTTCCTTGATTTCGATTTCGGCGAGGTTCGACTCTTCCAGCAGGTCGATCAGTTTCTTGATTTTGCGGAGATCCATAGGGGCCTCTTTTTTGATGTCAGTGTGGTGGGAAGCGCGTTGCGCTCGGGTCAAGGGAGTTCAGTGCGAAGCCAGGCGGACCAGCGCCGCGTCCATGGCGTAGCGGTAGCTGTCGGCGCCAAAGCCGCAGATCACGCCGACCGCCTTGTCGCTGAAATAGCTGTGCTGGCGGAACGGTTCGCGGGCATGGGGGTTGGACAGGTGGATTTCGATGAACGGGACGTCCACCGCCGCCAGCGCGTCGCGCAGCGCCACCGAGGTGTGGGTGAACGCCGCCGGATTGATCAGGATGAAGGTGGTACCGTCGGTGCGGGCGGCCTGCACCCGGTCCACCAGTACGTGTTCGGCGTTGGACTGCAGGCTTTCCACCGCGTGCCCGGCGGCCTGCGCCTGGGCCAGCAGGGCCTGGTCGATCTGCGCCAGCGTGGTGTGGCCATAGACCCCGGGCTCGCGCGTACCGAGCAGGTTGAGGTTGGGGCCATGCAGGACCAGCAGTTTCGCCATGGGTGCCACGCAACAGGAAAGGGCGGAGTCTGGCGGAACCGGTGGATCGTGTCCAGTTCGGCGAAGTTACGCGTGTTTCAAGCGGTCGTTTGAAATGTCCAAGTCAGTTGGACGGAAGCCCTGTCGCAGATGGCTTCGGTCGCTTCGGCAGTCCGATGACCCTGCCAATGCGATGCCAGCGTTCCGTTCACGGCACTGGTGATGCGGGAGAGCGATATTACCTTTGGTAGGTAACGTCACTCGAGGGTCATTCCCCATGCACAGCCTGATCGTAGTTGCCCACCCCGAACCCGGTTCGCTCACCCATGCGGTGGCGAGCCGGGTCGGCGATGCCATCCTTGCCGCCAGCAGCAACACAGTGGAGATCGCCGACCTGGCTGCGGAGGGCTTCGATCCCCGCTTCAACTAGGCGGACAACGCCCTGTTCCGCCAAACCGGCGCACCGCCGGCGGATGTGGCCGCAGAACACGCCCGCATTGATGGTGCGGACACACTGGTGCTGGTCTATCCACTGTACTGGTGGTCATTCCCGGCGCTGCTCAAAGGCTGGATCGATCGGGTATTCACCCAGGGCTGGGCCTACGCGGAGAGTCCGGATGGCAAGGTGCTCAAGAAGCTGCAGCGCCTGCAGGTGCATCTGGTGGGATTGGGGGGCGCGGACGCGGCCATGATCGAGCGGCGTGGCTACGGCACCGCGATGAGGACGCAGATCGACATGGGCATCTTCGATTACTGCGGCGCGCGCGTGCAGTCGTCCACGCTGCTGCTGGAATCGGACAGCGGCTGCGCAGAAGCGCACCTGCGCACCGCGGCAGACATCGGCCGTACCATTGGCACGTCTGCTGCCGCCTGACCGCCCCTTCCGATGCCCGCACGCCCCGAACCGCCCCGCCGCCGCATGCCGCGCGAACAACGCGCGCGCCAGTTGCTGGATGTCGCGTGGGCGCTGGTGGGCGAAGAGGGAACCGATGCGTTGTCCCTGGGGCGCCTGGCCGAAGCGGCTGGTGTCACCAAGCCGGTGGCCTACGATCATTTCGTGACCCGCAACGGGCTGCTGGCCGCGCTCTACCAGGACTATGACCAGCGCCAGACGGCGGTGTTCGAGGCCCGCATCGGCGAGGCCAAGGCGCAGTTGAGGGATCGCGCCCATGCCATTGCGGGTGGCTACATCGACTGCGTCCTGTCGCAGGGCAGCGAGATCCAGGGGATCCTCGCTGCCCTGGCGGGCTCACCCGAGTTGATCGAGGTAAAGCGGCGATACCAGCAGGAGTTCATCGCCAGGTGCGCGGACTGGCTGGGTGGGTTTGCCACCGGTACTGAAGTGCCGGACGCGGGCTACTGGGCGATCCTGGGCGCGGCGGAGTCGCTCTCGGAAGCGGTCGCCGCCGGACTGGTGGAGCAGGCGGTGGCGGAAGCTGAGCTGGTGCGGCTGATCGTGTCGACCATCAAACGAAGCCGATAGAGCCAGGAATCTGCAGCCGTCCAGGCAGTTCATGCCGGCCTGCGCCGGCATGACCTGAGCCTGCGTACCCACCTGCCGGACGGCACCTGCGCGTAGAGACGGCCGCCGGGCACCGACAGGGCCACGTCGGTTCCCCGCGTCGGTCGGGACAGGACCCGCAGGGTGCCCCCGATGCGGGCGGCACGTTCGTGCATGCCCTGCAGGCCCGGTCGCGAGGGGGCTGCTGACCTTCCCGGATGGGGAAGAAGTGGCGGAACGGAAACAAAGTCGCGCGACAATGCGTGACAGGGCCGAACGCCTCTTTGTCGTCGACACCGTTTTAAATGAGGAAGGCAAATGAAGGCAGTCATCTACCACAATCCAAAGTGCGGCACCTCGCGCAACACGCTGGCGTTGATCCGTCATGCGGGCATGGAGCCGACGGTGATCGAATACCTGGTCGATCCGCCCAGCCGTGCGCGGCTGGTCGAGCTGATCGATGCTGCGGGCGTGGGTGTTCGCGGCGCCATCCGCCAGAAGGAGCCGCGCTATCGCGAACTGGGGCTGGACGATGCGTCGCTGGGCGACGATGCGCTGCTGGATGCGCTGCTGGCCAACCCCATCCTGATCGAGCGGCCGTGGGTGCAGACCGATCTGGGCACGCGTCTGTGTCGGCCTTCGGAGGTTGTGCTGGAGATCCTTCCCGCGGTCACCGCGCCGTTTGCGAAGGAAGACGGCGAGGTCGTGATCGACCAGGATGGCAGGCGGGTTTCCTGAGCGCGCCCGCCTTGCGGCGGGCGCGCTGTCGATCGCTTGCGCTTACTTCGCGCCCACTCGCTGCAGCAGCACGGCGGCCGTTTCCGCTGACGAAGCAGGGTTCTGCCCGGTGACCAGCAGGCCATCGCTGACCACGTACGACCCCCAGTCCGGACCCTTGGAGTAGTCGCCGCCAAGGGCCTTCAGCGTGTCTTCCACCAGGAACGGCACTACCTCGGTCAGGCCGACGCCGGCTTCTTCACTGTTGGTGAAACCGGTCACCCGCTTGCCCTGCACCAGCGGCTCGCCCGTGGCCGACTTGACGTGGCGGAGCACGCCGGGGGCATGGCAGACCAGTGCGACCGGCTTGTTGGCCGCGATGAAGGATTCGATCAACGCGATGGAACGGCGGTCCTCGGCCAGGTCCCAGAGCGGCCCGTGGCCACCGGGATAGAACACGGTGTCGAAGTCGGCCTGCGCAACGCTGTCCAGCGGCACGGTGTTGGCCAGCTGCGCGATGGCCGCCGGATCGGCTTCGAAACGGCGGGTGAGTTCGGTCTGGAAATCCGGCTCGTTGCTCTTCGGATCCAGCGGCGGCTGTCCGCCCTTGGGCGAGGCCAGGGTGATGGTGGCGCCGGCGTCCTGGAACGCGTAGTAGGGCGCAGCCAGTTCTTCGAGCCAGAATCCGGTCTTGCGACCGGTGTTGCCAAGCTCGTCGTGGGAGGTGAGAACGATCAGTACTTTCATGGCGCGCGATTCCTGGTATTGAGAGAGATACAGTAGACCGGTCGTCTAGAAACCCGGCGTGAAAAAACGCCCGGCGGGCGTTGTCGACCCGCTGCCCGGTTCAGGCAGCGGGGTGAAGCATCTGTCGCGTAGCCTGCGCTGCGTTGTCGAAGGGCTGGCTGCTGCGCACGATCTTGACCATCAGGCTGGCACCCAGCCACAGCTCGTACAGACTCTGTGCCACAGCGCCCGGTGTGCCGGTGAAGGCCAGCGAGCCCTCCGCCGCGCCCGCTTCCAGCACCTGCGCCAGCCGCGCAATGATGCCGGCGGTGCCCCGCTGCAGCACCGCGCGCATGCCTTGGGAAAGGTCCGCGACTTCGGCGCCGAGCTTCACCGCCAGGCATCTGCCCTGGCAGTCCTCAAATGACTGGTTTTCCTTCCACGCACTGAAATAAGCGTCCAGCTGTTGCGCGCGGTTGCTACCGGAAGTGGTGAAGATGCGGTCCATATCGGCCAGGTACGCCGCGAAATAGTCGTCCAGCAACGCTTCGCCGAACGCTTCCTTGGAACCGAAGTAGTGGTAGAACGAGCCTTTCGGCACCCCTGCGGCACTCAGTACTTCATTCAATCCGACCGCCGAGAATCCTTTGCCGCCCATGATGCGCTGGCCGCTGGACAGGATCCTGTCGCGTACATCACGGACTTCGGAGGGAGGTGTCGGGTTCATGCAGCGCACTGTACATGCAATTAGACCAGTCGTCTAGTGGGGCGCAGGTGCTGTCTAACTGGCCTTGCGCCCGACGTCGAGGGCGCGTTCCACGTGGGCCAGCAGGTTGTCGATCTCGAACGGCTTGCCAACGAACGGTACCGATCTGTGGGCGGCGGGCACTGCCTGGAGGTAGACGGCGGACGCGAACAGAAAGGGCGTACCCAGGCGCGCCAGGCGGTCAGCCACCGGGAACACGGCGCCGTCGCGAAGCTCGACATCCAGGATCGCCGCATCGAACGGCTGGTCCGCGATGGCAAACAATGCGTCGGTAACCGAGTAGGCCGGAACCACTGTGTAGCCGGCGCCGCTCAGGACTTCAATGAAAAGCCTCGACAGCTCGATTTCATCCTCCACCACCAGGATGACCTTGTTTGTACGGGATGACGCCAACCTGCTCATGGATCACACGCGAACCGAAGATGCAGCCATGGTCTCCCTGCGGGTGTCAACGCGGCGGAAAGCCCTCTAGTCGCCATCTTCATCGCCGGCCGTCGACGACCTTGCGGACAATGCGGTTGAAACCGCAGTAGAAGTACGGTGTTGGGCGCATCGGACCATTGCTAGGCTCCAGCTTTCCGCGTTGGAGACCTGCCGTGAGCAACGACGTCCTGCGTAGTTCCCGCGTCGCCCTGCCGCTGACCGCCCTGGTGATCGCGCTGGCGTGTGTCGGCTGCCGACGGGAACCAGAGGCCACGCCTGCCGCGGCCGCGCCGGCTGCAACGGCGACGCCGCCCCCGGCGGTGGCTGCTGCCGAACCCGACCGCGCTGCCGAGCCGGGAAGCGTGCCGGTGACCGCCGACAACTTCGTACGCGCCGAATCCGATCGCTATCTCGGCGCTCTTGTGAAAGAACAGGGGCTGGGCAAGCTTTTCCACCACCGCGAGCCGGCATCGATCAACAGCCAGACCGTGGTCCGGTTGAACCGCGACACGTTGTACTCCAGCGCGGTGTTCGACCTCGATGCCGGCCCGGTCACCATCACCCTCCCCGATGCCGGGGACCGCTTCATGTCCATGCAGGTCATCGACGAGGACCAGTACACCACCCAGGTGAACTACAAGCCCGGCGCCTACACGCTCAGCCGGGGCAAGGATGGCACCCGCTACGTGGTGGTCGCCCTTCGAACGCTGGTCGATCCCTCCAACCCCGAGGACGTGGCCAAGGTGCACGCGCTGCAGGATGCGATCAGGATCCAGCAGGCTGCGCCGGGCAGCTTCGATGTACCCAGATGGGACACGGTGAGCCAGGACAAGGTGCGTGCAGCGCTGCTGACCCTGGCATCCACCCTGCCCGATACGCGGCACATGTTCGGTACCCGCGACACCGTCGACCCCGTGCGACGCGTGATAGGGGCCGCCTCGGCGTGGGGCGGCAATCCCGACAAGGATGCGCTGTACCTCAACGTGGTGCCCGAAAGGAACGATGGCAGGACCGTGTACCGGCTGCACGTGGCCGACGTGCCCGTGGATGGATTCTGGTCGGTGAGCCTGTACAACGCGCAGGGCTACTACGAAAAGAATCCGCAGAACGCCTATACGTTGAACAACCTTACCGCGAAGAAGGGCGCCGACAGATCGATCGACATCCAGTTCGGAGGATGCGACGGCCAGGTGCCCAACTGCCTGCCCACCATGCCGGGCTGGAATTACATGGTGCGGCTGTACCGGCCGCGGGCAGAACTCCTGGACGGGCGCTGGACATTCCCGGAGGCCGTGCCGGTGCAGTGAGCGCGGAACGCCGCGCCTTGACCGCGCGACATCCACGCGCGGTCTGCGATGCTATGGGGCATGAATCCGACGCCTCCGCCCGACAACGATAGTGCACCTGCCACCCATGCAAGCCCGCGTTCGCCGGCGTTCGCCCTGCGCCGGTGGCTGGCCTGGCTGCTGCTTCCGCTGCTGCTGGGAATTGGGGCGCTGGCCCTGTGGAACGGCGATTGGCTGAAGGCGCCGCGCGCGATGTGGGAACTGTCGCGCATGCCAGCGCCGTCGTCGCTGCCGGTGCCGGTGGAAGGCGTAGCGGCGCGGCGGATTGCCGATACCTTCGGTGCGCCGCGCGGCCGCGACCGCACCCACGCCGGCGTGGATATCTTTGCCAGGCGCGGCACGCCGGTCCGCAGCGTCGGACCGGGAGTGGTCGTCGCGGTGCGCGACAGCGGGCTGGGCGGGCGCCAGGTCTGGGTGGTGGGACCGGCGCGCGAACGCTACTACTACGCGCACCTGGACGACTGGCGCGATGGCCTGAGCGAAGGCGAGGTGGTCAGTGAAGGCACCGTGCTGGGCTACGTCGGTGACAGTGGTAATGCGGCCGGCACGCCGCCGCACCTGCACTGGGGGATCTACGGTGCCGATGGCGCCTACGATCCGCTGCCGCTGCTGAAGGCGCACCGCACGACCAACGGTCGTGCGCTACCCCGGTAGGTAACGACCAACGGTCGTGCGCTACCCCGGTAGGTAACGACCGTTGGTCGTTACGCCTTCGACCGCCGGCCGGACACATGCGTATGCCCACGCACGTGCCAGCGCCACGGAAATTCCACGGCGCGGCTGATGCCGATGCGGGGCCCGGCCACCGGATCGTCGGGTGGCGGCATGCCGTCGGACACGATGCGGATGCCGCGATCATTCTTCACCAGGTCGGCGCCATCCAGCGCTTTGGTGATGCCCATCGCCTGCGAGAGTCGCCCCGGCCCGCTGGCCAGCTCGCGATCGCGCTGGATGGCCGGGCGCGCTTCGCGGATGAGCGCCATGCCATGCACGGGTTCCAGCGCCCTCAACAGTACGCCCCAGCCCTGGCCGACCTCGCCGCACACGGCATTGCTGCCCCAGTGCATGCCGTAGGTGAAGTACACATACAGGTGCCCACACTCGCCAAACATGCTGGCGGTGCGTGCGGTCATGCCACGAAACGAGTGCGCGGCCGGGTCCTGGTCGCCGGCATAGGCTTCCACTTCCACGATCCGGCCGGCGCGCCCGTCGTCGCGCACCAACAGCTTGTTCAGCAGTTCCGGTGCCACCTCGGCAGGGTGGCGACGGTAGAACGCACGCGGCACGGTACGCCAACGCGAAGGCGGCAGCGATATGTGCGGGGAGGCGGATACGGGCATGGGTGGTTCCGTGGGACTACCTGCACCTTGCACCGAGGGCCGTCATCGTGGCATCAAGCCGGGCGGCGCTGTCGCTCAGCGCAGCGACAACGGCTGCCGGGCCACGATCCGCACCAGTTTGTGGGGATTGCGCTGGACCAGGATCTGGGTGATGCGCTCGCCATCGGTGTCGAAGGACATCGCCGATTCGAGGTGGTCGCCGAAGTAACGCAGCAGCCCCATGCGGCCGTTGAAGAACGCCGGCACCATGCGCAGCTCGGCGCGGCGGCGCAGCGTGGGCGCGAACAGCAGCTGGGCGATGCGGGCACCGCCGAGCATCGGCTTGGGGAAACTGCTGACGATGCCGCCACCGTCGCCGATCAGCTGCGCCGAACTGTCCATCAGCGCCACCATCGACTTCAGGTCGGCCTTGTCCAGTGCGTCGGCGAAGGCCTGCAGCAGCTGCTGGTGGGTCCGATGCGGCACGACCTGCAGCGGGCGCTCTTCGCGCAGACGGCTGCGTGCGCGGTGCACGATCTGGCGGCAGGCGGCCTCGCTCTTGTCGAGGATGCGGGCGATTTCGGGGTAATCGCGGTCGAACACATCGTGCAGCAGGAACGCGGCGCGGGCTTCCGGCGCCAGCCGTTCCAGCACCGCCAGGAACGCGACCGACAGGTCGCTGGCGGCTTCATGCAGGCGTTCGGGCGTGTCCGCATCCTCGGTCGGTACCGGCTCGGGCAGCCAGATGCCCACGTAGTGCTCGCGGCTGCGACGCGCCATGCGCAGTTCGTCGATGGCGATGCGGGTGGTGGTGGCCACCAGCCAGGCCTCGGCATTGGCGATCGCACTGCGGTCGGTGCCGTGCCAGCGCAGCCAGACTTCCTGCGCCACGTCTTCGGCTTCGGCCATCGAACCCAGCATGCGGTAGGCCACGCCCAGCACGCGCGGGCGCAAGGAGGTGAACAGGTCGGGGAGTGTTTCCATCGCGGCATTCAACACGAGCGAACGCCGCAGGAACAGTGCCGGGAAAGAAGCACCGTGCCTGCGGCGTCCGACGCCCAACTCAATGCGGGGGCAGCACGGCAGGCTTGTCGGCGTCCTTGATCAGGAACACCACGAACCGCGCCGGTTCGGTGCTGCTGGCGTTACGACCGACGGTGTGGAGGTCGGCGGGGCCCTCATGGAAGGCCTCGCCGGGACCCAGGGTGACCTCGCGGCCGCCGGCCACGCCCATCACGATGTGGCCCTGCAGCACGTACACGAACCCATGCGCGTCGTGCCGGTGCACCGGGTCGGCCCCGCCGGGCGGGTACTCCACGGTCAGGATCAGGGCTTCCTTGCCCGGATACTCGGGCAGGGGCGTGGTCATCACTGCAGTCACCACCGGCTCGGGGGCGGCGGGAGGGGAGGGTGCGGCCAGGGCGGCAGCGCTGGTCGCAGCCAGCAGCAGGGAGCAGATCAGGGTGCGCATGGGCGTCTCCTTCAGTCGAGGCCGGCCTTGTCCAGGCCCCAGGCCTTGTCGCGCGAGCCCGGCTCGCTGCGGAAGGCGATGTTGATGCGGTTCCAGGCATTGATGCCCATCACCGCGTGGGTCAGGTCGAGTACTTCCTGTTCGGAAAGCTGGCCGCGCACGCGCTCGTACAGCTCATCGGAAACCCCCTGCGCCGGCAGCTGGGTAAGTACTTCGGTCCACGCCAGCGCCGCCCGCTCGCGCGGACTGAACAGGGTGGACTCGCGCCACACCGCAACGTGGTGCAGCCGAAGCGGGCGTTCGCCGTGGATCGTGGCCTGCTTGATGTGCATGTCCACGCAGAAGCCGCAGCCATTGAGCTGCGAAGCACGGATCGCGATCAGGTCCTGGATCGTTTCTTCGATCGTGGTGGCGTGCGCGGCCATGCTGTAGTCCAGCAGCTTCTTGAACAGCGCGGGGGCCTGCTTCTGGTAGTCGAGACGCTCGGTCATGGGAGTACTCCTGGGGAGAGGGGAACGGATTCGAGGCTGCAGGCTAGGCCCGCAGCGACCGTGCCGGTAGCCGGGGCAGTGGACGCACGGTGTTGAGCGCAATGCACCAATCCAGCCGGGCGGGGCTGTCACAGCACATCGCGCTGGTCCGTCTGACTGGCATGAGCACTGCGAATGCCCCCGATGCCGATGCCGCCCACGCCTGCCCGCGCGACGCTGCGCGCCCTCCTGGAGTGCCACCCGCATGTCCCTGACCGAACCAGGCACCGTAGACGAAGGTGCCGACCCCCTGACCACCGGCTTTTCAGCCAGCTACGCCGGGGTGATGGCCTTCATCGCAGTCGCCCATGAAGGCAGCTTCTCGCGCGCGGCCGACCGTCTGGGCATCGGCCGCTCGGCGGTGAGTCGCAGCGTGCAGAAACTGGAGGGCCAGCTTGGCGTGCGCCTGTTCCTGCGCACCACGCGGTCGACTTCGCTGACCCGCGAAGGCGAACTGTTCCATGACGGCTGCCGCCCCGGCGTGGACCGGATCCTGCAGGCGCTGGAGGAGATGCGCGACCTGCGCGACGGGCCGCCCCGTGGGCACCTGCGGGTCAGCGCGAACCCGGGATTTGGCCGCAAGGTAATCGCACCGCTGCTTTCGCAGTTCCGTGCGCTGTTTCCCGAGGTCACCCTGGAGCTGCAACTGGAAGAGCGCGCGCTGGACCTGGCCGCCGACCGCATCGATGTCGCCTTCCGCGATGGCGTGCTGGAAGACAGCGAGGTGATCGCCAAGCACCTGATCCCGATGCAGCTGCTGGTCTGTGCGGCACCGGCCTACGTGCAGCAGCACGGCATTCCCGGCAGCGTGGCCGAGCTGGCCGCGCATACCTGCATCAGCCAGCGGCAGTCCAACGGTCGCCTGCAGCCGTGGGAGTTCCGCGTTGACGGCCAGCCGTTGCGCGTGGAACCGGCGTCGGCGCTGGTGTTCAACGATGCCGACCTCGCGTTGCAGGCGGTGCTGCAGGGCCAGGGCGTGGCGCAGCTGCCGAACTACCAGGTACGTGCCGCGCTGGACGCGGGCCTGGCGGTGAGCTGCCTGGACCGTTACGCCGCCGATGATCGTGGCCACTACCTGTGCTATCTGAGCCGCCGCCAGCTGCCCAAGCGCATCCGGGCCTTCATCGACTTCATCACTGCGGAGGTGCGCGCGCTGGACCTGGACGTGGTGACCCACTGGGAATCGGTACAGCAGGGTGCTGCCCCGGCACGCGACATCGACGCCGGGGCATGGCGATGAACTGCGATTGGTTCCCCGCAGGCAACAGGGCGCGTCCATGCGCGGACCTACTGCGGTGGGCGCGGCCTGCCTAGCATCCTTCCATGCCCTGGCCATGGCCGGGCGTCCCTTTCCAGCAGTGGAGCACTTCCATGAAGTTCCTGGTCATCGGCGGCACCGGCCGCATCGGCAGCAAAGTGGTCGACCGCCTGCGCGCGGCAGGGCATGAGATCGTCATCGCCGCGCCGTCCACCGGCATCGACATCATCAGCGGCGAGGGCCTGGACGCGGCCATGGCCGGCACCGAGGTGGTGATCGACCTGGCCAACTCGCCGTCATTCGAGGACACGGCCGTGCTGGCGTTCTTCCAGACCGCGGGCCGCAACATCCTCGCCGCCGAAGCCAAGGCCGGCGTGCAGCACCACGTGGCGCTGTCGGTGGTGGGTACCGACAAGCTCGCCGCCAGCGGCTACTTCCGCGGCAAGATCGCGCAGGAGGCACTGATCCGCGAGGCGGGCATCGCCTACACCATCATCCACTCCACCCAGTTCTTCGAGTTCCTGCCGGGCATCATCCAGTCCGCCGGCAACGCGCTGCGGCTGCCCACGGCGCTGGTGCAGCCGATTTCCGCCGACGACGTCGCCGAGGCAGTGGCGCGCGTGGCGCAGCAGCCCGCGGTGAACGGCGTGGTGGAAATCGCCGGCCCCGAGCGCGCACCGATGGACGAACTGGCGCAGCGCTTCCTGGACCGCACCCACGACCCGCGCCGCGTGGTCGGCGATGCACAGGCGCCGTATTTCGGTGCGCAGCTCCAGCCCGACACGCTGGTGCCGGCAGGCGGCGCGTGGCTGGGTCGGCAGGGCTTCGACGCCTGGCTGCAGCAGTCCGGGCTCGTCCAGGCGCACTGACCTTCCGTATCGCGTGGAGCTGCCATGTCCGACCTGAAGCCGCCATCGCCGGCCGTTCTCGACAAGTACCGGGGCGATGAGGTGCGTCCGCTCTACACCGGGCGGGTGCGGGTGAGGGGCGGCGAGACCGGGCACGGGCGTGCGTCGGGGGTGGTGACGTCCGACGATGGCGCGCTGCAGCTGGATCTTCGCCTGCCACCGTCGCTGGGCGGGCCCGGTGGCGGCAGCAACCCCGAGCAGCTGCTGGCGGCCGGTTACGCGGCCTGTTTCCACGGCGCGATGAACCTGCTGGCCAGTCGCGCCGGGCTGGCCCTGGTGGATGCCTGCATCGAGGTCTCGGTGACGTTCTCGCGCGATCCGATCGACGGGCTGTACCTGCTGTCGGCGGAAGTGGAGGCCTACCTGCCGGGCCTGGAAAGCGGCGTCGCCGCCGAGCTGGTACGCAATACAGAGCGCGTATGCCCCTACGCAAAGATGTTCCGCAACGGCATCACCCACGTGGTGAGCGTAGTGCCCACCGAAGCGCCATGAAGGGCGCACCCCCTGGCTGGAGAAACCCATCATGCACGCCGGACGCTCCTACTCCTTCACCGAATTCCTGTTGTGGACGCGCCGTCCGCTGTACGCGCTGATCCTGCTCGACGTGACCCTGGTGGCGCTGTACCAGCTGGGCGGCCTGCACTGGCTGGCGGTGCCGTGGAACGTGATTTTCATGCTCGGCACCAGCGTGGCGCTGATCGCGGGGTTCAAGAACACCCAGACCTACAACCGCTTGTGGGAGGCGCAGCAGGTCTGGGCATCGATCACTGCGGCCAGTCGGGCGTGGGGCACGATGTGCCGCGACCATGTCGGCCATCCCGGGCAGACCCGTCGGCTGGTGTACCGGCACCTGGGCTGGCTGACCGCGTTGCGCTACCAGATGCGCGAGAGCCGGCCCTGGGAAACGCAGCAGCAGCTGCCGAACGTGGAGTACCGGAAGCATTACCAGGTGCCGGAGAAAGTGCGCACGCTGGATGTCGAGCTGATCAAGTACGTCAGCCCCGAAGAGCGCTCGCGCATCCTGGGGGTGTCCAGCAAAGCCACCGAAGTGCTGTCGCTGCAGGGCGAGGCACTGCGCGCGCTGCTGGACGACGGGCTGCTTCCGCCGGCCAGTTTCGCCGAACTGCAGCGCGCACTGCGCGACCTGCACGAGCAGCAGGCACGCAGCGAACGACTCAAGAACTATCCCTATCCGCGCCAGTACGCGGTGATCAACGTGATCTTCGTGCGCATCCTGTGCCTGCTGCTGCCGCTGGGCATGATCGACCTGCTGGCACCGATGAACGACACCGTGGGCGGCGCCATGGCCGGGCACATGCTGTGGTTGGCCATTCCGCTCAGTGTCCTGGTGTCGTGGATGTACGCCGCGCTGGACCAGGTCGGCGAGAGCAGCGCCAATCCGTTCGAGGGCGGCGCCAACGACATCCCGATCTCGCAGCTGTGCGGCACCATCGAACGCGACCTGCGCCAGCTGCTGGACGAACGCGATGTTCCCGAGCAGCAGGAACCGGCCAGTCCCATCGTGCTGTAACCCCAAGGAACAGGCATATGAAGATCGTCGTCATTGGCGGGCACGGGCTGATCGGCAGCCGGGTAGTGGATGTGCTCGCAGCGCAGGGCCACGACGCGATCGCTGCGTCGCGGCGCAGCGGCGTGGACGTGCTGACCGGGCAGGGCCTGGCAGCGGTGCTGGCGGGCGCCCACGTGGTGGTGGACGCTTCCAATGCGCCCCGCTTCGATGACCCCGTGGTGGGCGACTTCTTCCAGCGCGCCACCACCCGGCTGCTGGCTGCCTGCGAACGCGAAGGGGTGCAGCACCTGGTGGCGCTGTCCATCGTGGGCACGCCTTACCTGCAGGAAAGCCCCTACTTCCGCGCCAAGGCGGTGCAGGAAGGCTTGATCCGGCAGTCGGGGCTTCGCTCCACGCTGGTCCGTGCGACCCAGTGCCATGAGTTCATGGCCCAGCTGGTGGCGCCGCAGGTCGTGCGCCAGGCGCTGCACCTGTCGCCGGCCAAGGTGCAGCCGGTGGCCGCCGACGACCTGGCGTCCCTGGTCGCGCAGGTGGCCACCGCGGCACCGGGCCGGCGCATGGTGGAAATCGCCGGCCCTGAATGCCACCGCCTGTTCGAGCTGGTGGAGTGGGTGATGTATTTCAACCAGGACGATCGCCCGGTCGTGGCCGATCCGGATGCCCGCTATTACGGTGCGCTGCTCAAGGACACCACGCTGACGCCGGAGCCGGGCGCGCTGCTGGGTTCCACCCGCTTCGCCGACTGGCTGGCCGCGCATGTGCGCCTCGGCCCGGCCCAGGTGAACCTGCCCAGTCCGCTGGCCCAGGCGTACTAGCGCCGGCGACCCGCCGCGCCCCGCGTTGAAAGCGTCGGTTTCGTCATCGTCCGGTCGTCTGCGCAGGCTACAACAGGCCCAGCGGGGGACGCAGGGCAGGGCAAATTAACTCCAGTCTAAAGTCCCGCCCAGTGCGGCCGATACAGGTGCGTCATTCCCTCTGGAGCGCGCCATGTCGTCCGTCCCCCGCCGAGGCGGGTCCCTCCCCACCTGGCGCGCGCTCGCGCGCGGCAAGTCGGCGCTGCAGCGGTTGAGCGTAGCGCAGAAATTGAAGGCCAGCCTGGTCGCCTGTGCGATCGGCCTGCTGGCGGTCGCAGCGGTATATGCGTGGACGCGTTACAACAGCGAGCATGCCGCAGACACCTTCGCACGCCACCAGCAGGCGACGAGTCTGGTGGCAGCGCTGGGTACCCGGGTTGCCGAGGCACGGCGACTGCAGACCAGCTATGCCACCCGTTTCGATGATGCCGACCGCCAGGCCCTGGAGCAGGCGCGTGCGGGGCTGCAGGGGTCGCTGCAGGCGCTGCAGCGCGCAGCAACCTCGGCTGGCAGCAGCGTGGCACTGCAGTCCCTGTCCGAACGCATCGGTGGTTTTGCCGAAGGGATAACCGCGCTGAACGCGCGGGTGGACGAGATGGGCCGCGGCGAGACCGGGCTGCGCGCGCAGCTGGAGGCGGCCGCCACCCGCATGGATGCAGCCCTGGCCGACACTGCGCGGCCTGCGCTGGAGGCGCAATGGCAGGCGATCCGACGCCAGGAGGCGCTGCTTCTGCTGAGCGGCGATTCGGCGCATACCGATCGTGCCAGTGAAGCCAAACTGCCATTCGAGCTCGCCCTGTCGGCGGCCGGCCTGTCCGGCGCCACCCAGGACGCGCTGCGTGCCGCGATGGACGACTACCAGGGGGCGCTGCTGGCCTACACCGCCGCACGTGTCGGGCTGGACGTGGAGGCGCAGTCGCTGGCCGATACCGCCGAGCAGATCGCGCCCGCGCTGGCGCAGCTGGACCACGCGCAGGCAGCCGCACTGGACGCCGCGCGCGCCCAGCTGCAGCGCCAGGCGCGCGGCATGACCCTGGTTTTCGTGGTCACCCTGCTGATGGTCGCCGCGCTGCTGATCGCGACGCTGTTGCTGACCCTGCGGGCACTGAACCGACCGCTCGCCGACACCCTGCGGTTCGCGGAGGACATCGCCGACGACCGTCTCGAGACCCTGCTTCCGGTGTACAACCCGCACGACGAATTCGGCCAGCTGGCGCAACGGCTGGTGCACATGCAGGACCGGCTGCGCGCGCGGATCGAGTCCGAACGCGCAGCCGCACGCGACAACACCCGGGCACGCCAGGCGCTGGACAGCGCCCAGACCGGATTGATGGTGCTCGAGCCCGACGCCAGCATCGGCTTCCTCAACCAGGCCTTGTGCACCACCCTGGGCACTGCGGTGGAAGCATGGCGCGGGCGACCGGCGCAGGAGCTGCACCCGGTCTTCGCCGAGACCGCCGCGCAGCTGTCCAGCGGCCGTGCCAGTACGCGCGAGATTGAACACGACGGCGTTCGCTACCAGCTTGCCTTCAACCCGATCCTGGATGACGGCCAGCTGCTGGGCGTGGCCGTGGAATGGCGCAGTCGCGCGTTGGAAACCACGGTGGAAACCGAAGTGGCGGCGCTGGTTGACGCGGCCGCGCAAGGCGAGCTGGGCGCCCGCATCGCGGTGCACGACAAGCACGGCTTCGTGCGCACCCTGGCGATGAGCATCAACCGCCTGCTGGACACCTTCGAGGGCAACCTGGTCGAGCTGCAGGGGCTGTTGTCCGCATTGGCGCGCGGCGACCTGCGCGTGCGCATGCAGGGCGACTTCCAGGGCGTGTTCGCCCAGCTTCGCGACGACGCCAACGCCAGTGTCCAGCAGCTGACCGACATCGTGGCCCGCATCCAGCATGCATCGGTGGCGATCAACGGCGCCGCCGGCGAAATCGTGGCCGGAAGTCGCGACCTCGCCGAGCGCACCGAGCAGCAGGCCGCGCACCTGGAAGAAACCGCTTCGTCCATGGAAGAGCTGACGGCTACGGTGCGCCAGAATGCCGACTCCGCGCAGCAGGCCAACCGCCTGGCCGTGGATGCGGCGGGCATCGCCGCCCAAGGGGGCGCGTCGGTCGCGCAGGTGATATCCACGATGCACGAGATTGCCGCGTCGTCGCGGCGCATCGCCGACATCACCGGCGTGATCGACGGCATCGCGTTCCAGACCAGCATCCTGGCCCTCAATGCAGCAGTGGAAGCTGCCCGCGCCGGCGAACAGGGCCGCAGCTTCGCCGTGGTGGCGGGCGAAGTGCGCCTGCTGGCCCAGCGCAGCGCCGACGCCGCACGCCAGATCAAGGGCCTGATCGAAGCATCGGTGGAACGCGTCAGCGCCGGCACCCACCAGGTGGACCAGGCCGGTGCCACCATGGCCCGCATCGTGGGCAGCGTGGAGCAGGTGACGCAGATCACCGCCAGCATCTCCGCAGCGTCGCAGCAGCAGAGCGTGGGCATCGAACAGGTCGGCAGGACCCTGCTGCAGATGGACGGCAGCACCCAGCAGAATGCGGCCATGGTGGAGGAGGCCTCGGCGTCGGCGCAGGCGATGCAGCGCCAGGCCGGGCTGTTGTCGGCAGCGGTGGCGGCCTTCGAGCTGTCGCGCAGCAGCGGGCGTCGCCCGGCCAGGATCGCGTAGCGCCGGGGCCGGCCGGCGGGTGCGCATTTCCTGCACGCGCCCGGCGCTATCCTCGTGCGCATGAAAAAGCCCACCCGCATCGTCCAGCCAGGCGCTTTCGTCCGTGTTCGCGGCGCCCGCGAGCACAACCTCAGGAACGTCGACGTGGACATCCCGCGCGACGCGCTGGTGGTGTTCTGCGGCATTTCCGGTTCAGGGAAATCGTCGCTTGCCTTCGGCACCTTGTACGCCGAAGCGCAGCGCCGCTACCTGGAATCCCTGTCGCCGTATGCGCGCCGCCTGATCGACCAGGTCGGCGTGCCGGACGTGGATGCCATCGAAGGCCTGCCGCCGGCGGTGGCCCTGCAGCAGCAGCGCGGCACCGCCAGCGTGCGTTCCAGCGTGGGCAGCGTGACCACGCTGTCCAGCCTGCTGCGCATGCTGTACTCGCGCGCCGGCACCTACCCGGCCAGGCAGCCGATGCTGTACGCCGAGGATTTCTCGCCGAACACCCCGCAGGGGGCCTGCCCGAACTGCCACGGCCTCGGCCATGTGTATGAAGTCACCGAGCAGTCGATGGTGCCCGATCCCTCGCTGAGCATCCGCGAACGCGCCATTGCCGCGTGGCCGCCGGCCTGGCATGGGCAGAACCAGCGCGACATCCTGGTGACGCTGGGCTATGACGTCGACATTCCCTGGCGCGACCTGCCGAAGAAGCAGCGCGACTGGATCCTGTTCACCGAAGAGCAGCCGGTGGTTCCGGTCTACCCCGGATTCACCCCCGCCGAAACCCGCGCTGCGGTGCGCCGCAAGGAGGAGCCCGCTTACATGGGCACCTTCAGCGGTGCGCGCCGCTACGTGCTGCATACCTTTGCCACCACCCAGAGCGCGATGATGAAGAAGCGCGTGGCGCGCTACATGGTCGGCACGGTGTGCCCGGTCTGCGATGGCAAGCGACTCAAACGTGCGTCGTTGTCGGTCACCTTCGCGGGCATGGACATCGGCGCGCTCTCGCAGCTGTCGTTGGCGGCCATGGCCGACGTGCTGCGACCGGCCGCGGAGGGTCGCTTCGATGCGCCCGCCCGCGGCGCCGCACGCAGCCGTGCCGCGGGCCGCAGGGCCGAGCAGCAGCGCGTGGCCAAGGGCGGGCTGCTGCACGGCGGCAGCAGCGACGTGCGCCGTACCCCGGACCTGTCCGAGGAGAAGCGCATTGCTGCCCAACGCATCGCCCATGACCTGGTGGAGCGCATCGGTACGCTGGAGGCGCTGGGCCTGGGATACCTGTCGATGGACCGCGCCACCCCCACGCTGTCACCGGGGGAGCTGCAGCGGCTGCGCCTGGCCACGCAGATCCGCTCAAGCCTGTTCGGCGTGGTCTATGTGCTGGACGAACCCACCGCCGGGCTGCACCCGGCCGACGGCGAAGCGCTGTACCAGGCGCTGGACCAGCTGAAGGCCGGCGGCAACACGCTGTTCGTGGTGGAACACGACCTGGGCATGCTGCGCCGGGCCGACTGGCTGGTGGATGTCGGTCCGGGTGCCGGCCAGCACGGCGGGCAGGTGCTGTACAGCGGCCCGCCGCAGGGATTGCGCGCAATCACGGCCTCGGCCACGGCGCCCTACCTGTTCGGCAGCCATGACCGTGCCACGCGCAGCCCGCGCACGCCCGCCGGCTGGCTGGAACTGCGCGGCATCCACCGCAACAACCTGCATGGGCTGGATGCGCGCTTCCCTCTGGGCGCGTTCTGCGCAGTGACCGGCGTCTCCGGCTCGGGCAAGTCCAGCCTGGTCAGCCAGGCACTGGTGGAACTGGTCGGCGAGCACCTTGGCCATGAGCCGGACGTCCCGGACAGCGACGATGAGCTGCCGCGGCCGAGCCGGATCGAACGCACGCGTGGCCGGCTGCACGCGGGACACACCCGGATCACGCGACTGGTCAACGTGGACCAGAAGCCGATCGGGCGCACGCCGCGTTCGAACCTGGCCACCTATACCGGCTTGTTCGACCACGTGCGCAAACTGTTTGCCGGCACGCGCATGGCCAAGGCGCGTCGCTACAGCGCCAGCCGCTTTTCCTTCAACGTCGCCCAGGGACGCTGCGAAACCTGCGAAGGCGAGGGCTTCGTGCACGTGGAGCTGCTGTTCATGCCCAGTGTGTACGCGCCATGCCCGACCTGCCACGGCCAGCGCTACAACGCCAAAACGCTGGAGGTGGAATGGAGCGGCCGCAACATCGCGCAGGTGCTGGCGATGACGGTGGAGGAAGCGCTGACGTTCTTCGCCGATGAAGCGGTGGTGCAGCGGCCGCTGCAGCTGCTGCGCGACATCGGCCTGGGCTACCTGCGGCTGGGGCAGCCGGCCACCGAGCTGTCGGGCGGCGAAGCGCAGCGCATCAAGCTGGCCACCGAACTGCAGCGCAGCCAGCACGGCACCACCCTGTACGTGCTGGATGAACCGACCACCGGCCTGCACCCGGCCGACGTGGACAAGCTGATGGCGCAGCTGCACGGGCTGGTCGATGCCGGGAACACGGTGGTGGTGGTCGAGCACGACCTGCGCGTGGCGGCCGATGCGGACTGGGTGATCGACGTCGGCCCGGGCGCCGGCGAGCAGGGTGGGCAGATCGTGGCCGAAGGAACGCCAGCGCAGGTAAGCCGGTCGAAAGCCGGCAGGACAGCGGCCTACCTGCGGCGGTTTTTCGCCTGAGTGGGCATCCGTACCCACCAGCGGTGGGCACCTACCGCGTAGTCGCCGGCGCCGCGACGGTAGGTACCGACCGTGGGTCGGTACTTCCCACCCACCGTTCGACCTCCCCGTCTGCGAAGGGCCCCAGCTTCTGCTTGACGATCTTCCCGTCCGCACCCACCAGCACCGTGTATGGCAGCAGGCCCTGGGCGTTGCCCAAGCGCACGCTGGCGTCATCCGGCGCAGGCTGCTCGATGACGATAGGGTAGGTCACCGGCACGCGATCCAGGAAGTCGCGTACGCCCTCCGGCGTGTCAATGGCCAATCCCACCACCTGCACGCCATCACTGGGCTGTGCCGCCGCGAATGCCGCCAGCATCGGCATCTCTTCAACGCAGGGCCCGCACCAGCTGGCCCACACGTTGATCAGCAACGGGCGGCCCGCGAAGCCGGCGAAATCCACCGGCGTGCCATCCACGTCCGGCAGGATGATCGCCGGCATCGCATCGCCCGGTCTGGCCGGCACCGCGGCAGCGCGGTCCACGGCGGCAAAGCGCGTCGTCTCCGGCGCGCGTGTGAAGTAATACGCGCCCGTCCCCATGCCCAGCACCGCAGCGACCGCCGCCACAACCATCAGCGAGGTGCGGGGCGGCGACGTGCTCATCGCGCGGTGCGCAGCAGCGCTTCCTCGACCAGCGCCTGGGTCAGCACGGTCGGCAGCACGGTGGGCGGCGCGCCCGGGCCATACACCACGTACAGCGGCACGCCCACCGCCTTGTGCTCGTCCAGGAACGCCGTGATTTCCTCATCGACGTTGGTGTAATCGCCGCGCATGTACACCGCGTTGGTACGACGCAGCGTTTCCTCGAAGGCATGGGTTCCGAGCACCGCGCGCTCGTTGGCCTTGCAGGTCACGCACCAGTCGGCGGTCATGTTGACGAACACCACGCGGTTGTCCTGGCGCAGGCGGTCGAGCATCTGCGGCGAGTAGGCGACCACGTTGTCGGCGCTGGCCACTGCCACCTTGCCCGGCGCTTCGATGCGGGTCACCGCCCACACCGGTACCAGCGCACCCAGCAGCAGCACCAGGGCCAATGCCGCGCTGACCCGGTGGCTGCGCCAGCGGCTGCGCTCGAACCACCACAGCGCCAGGCCCACCACCACCAGCCCGGCGAGCACCAGCGCCATCGCGTCCACGCCGCGCTGCTTGCCCAGCACCCACAGCAGCCACAGGGCGGTGCCGTACATCGGGAACGCCAGCACCTGCTTCAGCGTTTCCATCCAGGCACCCGGTCGCGGCAGGCGACTGGCCAGCGACGGCACGAAGCCGATCAACAGGAACGGCAGCGCCAAGCCCAGGCCCAGCACCAGGAACACCAGCATCGCCGGCAGCGCAGGCGCGGTGAACGCATAGGCCAACGGCGCGCCCATGAACGGTGCCACGCACGGACTGGCCACCACGCAGGCGAGCACGCCGGTGAAGAAATCGCCGACCGGCCCGCTGCGCGAGGCCAGCGACTGGCCCACGCCGCCCAAGCTGCCGCCCAGGGTGAACACACCCGACAGGCTCAGGCCGACGGTGAACATCAGGTACACCAGCGCGGCGATGAACCACGGGTGCTGCAGCTGGAACCCCCACCCGGCGGCCTGGCCGGCCGCACGCAGCGCCAGCACCAGCGCACCGATCGCCGCAAAAGCCACCAGCACGCCGGCGGTGTACCAGAGGGCATGGCTGCGCGCACGCTGCCGGCTTTCCCCGCTCTGTGCCACGCCCAGCACCTTCAGCGACAGGATCGGCAGCACGCACGGCATCAGGTTGAGCACCAGGCCGCCGGCCAGCGCCAGCAGCAGCGCCGCGACCAGGGTGGTCGGCGCCGCGCCGCTGCTGCCC